>JAZFSJ010000081.1:0-8310 GCA_036446115.1 Thermodesulfobacteriota bacterium
ATTCCGATCAGATAAAGGGTCAAAATTATCCAGTTCCTCAGTGTGCAGAAGATAATGCCTTCCTTTTCCCATCTGCGTGGCGAGGTTACTACCTTGTCGGTGAGTATAGATATCTTGTCCCCCTGCCTTTTTATACGCTGCATCAACTCTACATCTTCCATTAAGGGGATTTCTTTATACCCACCAATCTTATTAAAGTAATCTTTTCGCAAAAAAATGATCTGATCTCCATAAGGGATTCGGGTAAAACGAGACCGTAGAGACGCCACCTTAGCAATTATTTTAAAAACAAGTTTGTGAGAGCTTATTGCTAAATCAAAAGCACCTCCTACATAGTGTTTTTGCTTTAATAGGTGGCCAATACGATTTAATGCATTAACTGGTATTTGGGTATCAGCATGAAGAAAGATAAGGATTTCTCCGCGAGCAACTGCTGCCCCGGCATTCATTTGACGGCCACGACCAGGTTCAGATAATAGGACTACTACCTCTCTATGTTGTACGACACTCATGGTCTCTCGAGTTTGACTGCCCTCAACAATGATAATCTCGTAGTCTTCATCAGTTTGTTGATTATAAAGATGCTCAATAAGAGCGTTTACCTTATCAGATTCACGTAATACGGGAATTATGATGGAGAAGGTACAGTTTTTCATTATTTTGTCATCATCTTTCATAAACTATGGATAAAAGAGTGTCAGCCCATTGTGGAAAATCCTCCCCAACTTATAAGTAAACACTTTTATATGATAAGTCAAGGAGAACAGTACAGTGCTTTAATAGGAAAAACTATAGTATTTAAGGTTATTTGACCGCATTTTGAAGTTACTGATGCATTTTAACCACCGAATGGGCGAACTTATGTGTCACTGATCTAGGCAGATATGAGTAGCTTTTTATGAGAAGATTTGCGATAATATTAAACACGGTGGGCGAGTATTCTCTCATCAACACTGGAAGATTTATAATGTGAAAAGAGTCAGTATGGATAAAAACTATTCTTATATTTATTTAACTTTTATCATTTTCATATCTATTATAGCTTACCCTTTTAGTTCACCCTCTCAACAAGAAGTAAAGCAACTAAACGCAGTCCCCTTTGATTTTTCACTTAACTCCTTAGATGGTAAAGAAATTTGCTTGAAAGATTATCAAGGAAAAAAGGTTGTTCATCTCTTATTCTGGTCAACCTGGTGCCCTCACTGCCTATTGGAGATGGATAAATTAAAGAAGCTCAACCAGGATATAGGTAACAAACCTTATGAGATTCTTGCAATTAACGTTTGCCTTAATGAATCCATAAAGAGAATTAAAAAGATTCAAAAACAATACCAAATTCAATGCAAAATCCTTTTAGATGAAAAAGGAAAAATGTCTAAAAGGTGTGGTGTGGTCAGTATTCCCTATCATATTGTAATTAATAAGGAAGGAGCGATAACAGATCAGTTTAGAGAACTACCTAAAGATACAACAAAATATCTCAAACAGTTTTTCCCCCACTAGAAATCATTTCAAAACAGTCCATTCTCGTCAAAGCGCACAAAATCTACTCTAGAGATTACCGTTCCGAAAGTTATGTTTTCGCTTCTGGAAATTCTTGTAAGCAGTCTTAGCCTATCTTAAAATACTAATCTTTTCTCTTGAGAGAGTTTCTATGAGAAACGAAAAAGCGCTGTAAATGGAATGTTTCGGATAGCTGTTCCCCAAAATTCCGTAGCGACGGGTGAGCTTAGACGAGCCTATACGAGAGCGTGTTCTATGACCTGATCCATCTTTTCAATAAAGTAAAATTTCATCCCCTTTTTCACATTCTCAGGAATTTCCTCAAGATTGTTTTCATTCTTCTTGGGTAAAATTATCCTATTAAGACCTGCGCGCTTTGCGGCCAAAACTTTTTCCTTAATGCCTCCCACAGGGAGTACGAGTCCCCGCAGGGTAATTTCACCAGTCATGGCGATATCACTTCTCACAGGCCTATCGGTAAGCAGAGAGGTAAGCGCAGCAAACATAGTGACACCGGCTGAGGGTCCATCTTTGGGAATTGCTCCTGCCGGGACATGAAGATGGATATCATTTTCCTCAAAAAAATCTTCAGGAACAGAAAGGTCTTTAGTGTTAGACCTGATATAACTCAAGGCAGCTTGCGCCGACTCTTTCATCACGTCTCCCAGAGAGCCGGTTAAGGCAAGAGATTTTTTCCCCTTCATTTTAGTAGCCTCAACAAAGATGATATCTCCCCCGGTAGGAGTCCAGGCCAGTCCAGTAGCTACTCCAGGCACAGAAGTTCTCTCCGCGATTTCTGAGAAGAACTTTATGGGACCCAGGAAGGAATGGAGCCTCTCTTTATTAACTACTACCGCTTCCTTTTTGCCCTGAGCATACTCTTTGGCTACCCCCCTACAAATGGTGGCAATTTCACGCTCCAGGTTTCTTAGACCTGCTTCTCTGGTATAGTCGCTGATGATGGCTTTAACGGCATCATCCTCAAAGTTTAAGTTTTCTGAAGTCAAACCATGAGCCTCAAGTTGTCTTGACACCAAATATTTCTGAGCTATCATCAGTTTTTCTTCCTCAGTATATCCGGGTAATTCCAGGATTTCCATCCGATCTCTTAGTGCGGGAGGGATAGTATCCAGAATATTAGCAGTAGTAATAAACATTACATTGGAGAGGTCGAAGGGAACTTCCAGATAGTGATCAGAAAAGGAGAAATTTTGCTCTGGATCCAGTACTTCCAGGAGGGCTGAAGAGGGATCCCCCCTAAAATCCATCCCCAGTTTATCAATCTCATCCAGCATAAAAACCGGATTATGGGATCCTGCTTTTTTGATACCCTGGATGATGCGTCCTGGCAGCGCTCCCACATAGGTCCTTCGGTGTCCCCTTATTTCTGCTTCATCCCTTACTCCCCCCAGTGACAAACGGATAAATTTTCTCCCTAAGGCCCGGGCAATAGATTTACCCAGGGAGGTTTTGCCCGTCCCAGGAGGGCCCACAAAGCAGAGGATAGGTCCCTTCATGTCAGCCTTCAATTTCCTCACGGCGAGATATTCCAGAATTCTCTTTTTTACCTTTTCCAGACCATAGTGATCTTCATCCAGTACCTTTTGAGCCTCATCGATGTCGAGATTATCTTCAGTTGCAACAGACCAGGGGACCTCTATCAGCCAGTCCAGATAGGTTCTGGAAACCGTATATTCTGCTGCTGCTGGTGGCATCTTTGAGAGGCGATCCAATTCCTTCTGAGCGACCTCATTAACCTCTTTTGGCATCTTAGACTTTTCAATCTTTTCTTTGAGCTCTGTAACCTCGACTGTTCTCTCATCCTCTTCACCCAGCTCACGTTGGATGGCCTTCAACTGTTCTCTTAAGTAGTACTCCCGCTGGTTTTTATCCATTTCCTTTTTCAGTTCGCCCTGAATCTTGCTCCCCAGTTCTAACACGTGGAGCTCTTTGTTGAGAATAGAGACAACCTTCTCTAACCTCTTCTTGATATCGAGGATTTCCAATATCTCCTGTTTTTCACCGACACTGATATTAAAGTTTGAGGCAATGAGGTCGGCTAAGGTTCCCGGGTTGTCCATGTTCATGACCAATAGACCTACTTCGGCGGGAATATGAGGGGATAGTTCAACAGCCTTCTGAAAGAGATTCTTAATGCTTACCATTAAGGCCTCAGTTTCTACCTCTTTCTCAAATTCTTCTTTGATGATGTCAATCTTAGCCTTTAAATAAGGTAATGTCTGAGTGTATTCTTTAATGTGAATCCTTGACTGTCCCTGGACGAGAACACTCATGTGATTTTCAGGAAGTTTCATCATTTTTAAGATATGGGCCGAACATCCCATGGTGTAAAGATCTTCCGGGTTAGGAACTTCAATGTCTGCATTTTTTACGGGGACAATACCTATAATTTTTTCTTTGACCAGCGCGTCATCAACCAGTTTTATGGATCTCTCCTGGCCAATAGTTATGGGCATCATGGCATTGGGATATACCACACCATTTTTAAGAGGAAGGATGGCGAGTTCCTCTAACGGCTTTTCTTCTTTACTTTTAGTGGTAGGAGACTTCTTTTTGGCTTCTTTCATTTCTTATCCTCCTAAAACCTACTCTTCAGGGGAGGTATCGATAACCACCGGAAGTTTTAGTTTTTTCTTGGGTAAGGTGATCTGCAAAAATCCCTCATTGTATTTAGCGCTGATGTTGTCTGTATCGATGGGTAGAGAGATCTTTACAATTCTTTGAAATCTTCCATAGGCTATTTCCATTTGATGAAGTTTCATTTTAGCCGATGGGGAAAAGTCTGGTCGGACACCACTTATTTTTAAAAAATCATTTTCCAAAGTTACGTTAATATCCTTCCTTTTCATGCCGGCGATTTCAACCAGCACTACAATTTCTTCCGCTGTTTCATAGATATCGACCGGTGGTTTCCATGTCTGTTCAGCAGAGAACATAGTTGGTCTCATCTCGTCAAAGATATTATCCAACATATTTTCCATTCTCTGTTGTACACCTTCAAAGTCTCTTCCAAAGAAATCCCTGTTTCTTACCATGGTTACAATCTCCCTCTTCAGATTTTGTGAGACAAAAGCTTATCAAAATTGAATGTTTCGCACAATAAAATAATGTGGTTATTTATCCATTAAAATCCATAAAATCTTTTAGTTGCATTATGTGCTTGGGGCTTCTCAGTTTATTCAAGGCCACCCCTAAAATTTGTCTGATTCTTTCTCTACTCAGGTTAAATTCTCCTCCAATTTCTTCCAGTGTATGGTCATTCTCATTCCCGATTCCGAAACGAAGTTTAATGATTTCTTTCTCCCGGTGGGTTAAATCGGATAAAAGCACATCGGTAACTTGTGATAAATTAGAGGAAATGACCTGATCCAGAACAGAAATAGTTTCATTTTCTAAAGAATAATTGAGTGCACCTTCACTTTTTTCTTCGCTGGAAGTATCTATAACTGCAGGGTCTTTGAAGCTTTGCATAACTTTCTCAAGAGTTTCTGTAGGTATATTTGTTGCTTCGGCTATTTCCCCCAAGGTAGGCTCCCTTCCCCTTTTCTGCAGTAGTCTATTTGATGTCTTTACAATCTGGTTGAATTTCTCGTTGATATACACAGGGGTTCTCACCGTCTTTGACTGGCAGTCAAGTGCTCTAATAACAGCTTGTTTTATCCACCAGCTTGCGTAGGTAATGAATCGATGGCCTCTCCGATAATCATAAGTATCAATTGCTCTGATTAATCCTAAGTTTCCTTCCTGGATGAGATCAGATAATGTAAGGCCGTAGTTTATATATTTTTTAGCTATTCTGATTACCAGCCTCAGATTAGCCTGGACCAGTTCGTTTTTTAATGCTTTAATGTCTTTTGAAACACGGCCAATTTCTCTTAATACACTTCTCAGTTCCTTTTCAACCAGAAGCTGTTTTTTGGTAAGTTTTTTGCTATGAGGGATTTTCTTCAGGCCCCGTATTATCTTATTGATACTCGTTTTGTTAAGGTTTATCCCCGCTATACACTTAGAGATTGCAGCTTCAATTTTGTGTAACTCCTCTGTGAGCGCCTGTGTAGTTGTTGAATTTTTCGATGCTCTTTTTAACGCACGCTCAGCTTTCTTTCGTGCCCTTTCAAGCTTTGTGAGATCATCAAAAAGATTGAGAGCATTACTAGCCTTCTCAAATTTTATTTTTAGCTCTTTTATTTTTTTAGGAGAAAATATTTTTAAGAATTCCCTCTCAAATAACCGTTTCCATTTTACAACCAGTTTTTTGCATCCTTCTTCATTTTCTTTAATGTGCTTAGCTAATTTTTCTTCTTCTTCTTCATTTAAAAGGGGAAACCTGTTTATTGTTTTGAAGTAGATATAAAGTGGTTGATGTATCCCGTTTAGGGGTTCAAAACATATTTCTTCCTCGTCTTCTTTAGACGAATCCAGGGAAGCGCTTTTTTCAGTGTCAGACTGGCTTAAAGATGAGGACAGCTTATCCCCGGTTTGGCTTGTCTTATCTACCAGCATCAGATTAGGATATTCTTCCTCCCTGACCTCCTCACCCGGGAAATCCAGCTCAGATTCTTCCAGTTCACATTTTCTGTTTAACTGAGCATCATACATGACAAACTCCTCTGTATAGGCATCTTCTAATTACCTCTATGTTTTTCTAGGGTTTAGCTTTAAAAAATTTCAATTTTCTAAAATGTTTTTAAGCAAAAATTCTTAAATCTCTGTCTTTTTCACATTGATAGCAACCAGTACCCTAAGGGTAATTAGTTACCCTTTATTTAAATGTTAATATCTTTATAAAAGATATGACTTAGGTCATAAAAGTGAAAAAAACATTTCATCTGAAAAAGATCCTTAATATCGTACCGCCCTCTCAGGTTTCTAGTTAATTCTTGCTTCTTTTACAATTGCTCTCTCTTTCTGCTGCAGGGATAACTAAACACGCTTCAACAGTGACCCTTGCCTTTTTTTAGCTGCCTTCAGTGAGCCGTACATTAAAAACGTTAAATATTAATGAGCACCCCTATAAGTGATCCCACAGAGAGCAAAGCAATTAAGGCGAAAAGTACAATCCCTATTCTTCTTTGACATGCTTCTCCGCATTTTTTTATACATTTGAATTCCATGATCATCACCCCCTTTCTATCGCAACTCACTTTTTGAGTATTCCCCCCTTTTCAATATAAAGATAATTACTGTTATTGAATTGTCAATAGCAGGAGAAATATTAATTATCCATAAAATTCAGTAAGTTATAAAAAAATTGATAATTTTTATCAAGTAATGAAGAATAGATCGAAATTTAATCCCTACTATAAATAAAACCACCTGCATAAGTCAGGAGGGGATATTACATGGCATGGTTGTCAAACTTACAAAAGATTTGTCCTAAATAGAATGCATCTATTTAAATCGATTAACATTTTTCCTTGTTGTGAAAATATGTTATGATACATAAAGTTCTTTTTAACACCATAGCTTTAGCGTTTGTTTTATTGCTGAGAGATAACGGCTATCTCAGGTGAGTTATTAATTGTTTGTTTTGAAAACCCCGTACTTCGACGGGGTCGCAAAAGGAAACATTAGTACTTTCGTGCTTCCTTTGTTGTTTGCTCTTAAACACCTGTGCTTTGCACAGGGTCGCAAAAGAAAACCATAGGCATTTCGTGCCTATTTTGTTTCACCCGTTGCGGGTAAAACAAAACCACCCCCTTTGGGTGTGGTCGTTTGCTGCACGGCCTTTGGCCGCAAAAAACAAAGCCCTGGCTGAGCTCGGCCAAGCCACCCTTTTTACGGGTGGTAGTGTGCTTCAGGAAAGAAGGGGGAAAGTAACCATGCGTGAATCAAGTGACTCCAAAATTCAACCTATTAATATAAAAGGCTACTTCTGGACACTGTTGGCAATTTGGACTGTTTTTGTAGGCATGGTGCTGCTGTGGAGTTTGATCCACCAGCAACGTGAGATGCTGGAGGTGGCGCGTATTAACGCGCGAGCTGCCTTCCAGAAAGATCTAGTGTATCGCCAATGGGTCGCCAGCCATGGTGGAGTTTACGTCCCAAAGACCGAGAAGACGCCACCAAACCCCTACCTCACCCACGTTGAGAAGCGCGACATCACGACGCCCTCGGGTCGTTCCCTGACTCTGATTAACCCTGCTTATATGACACGGCAGGTACAGGAGCTGGGGAAGAGGCAATATGGCCTGCAAGGTCACATCACAAGCCTTAACCCGATCCGTCCCGAAAACTCAGCCGATTTGTGGGAGAGCGAGGCCCTACGGTCCTTTGAGCAAGGTGTGGCTGAAGTAAGTTCGGTAGAGGAACTCGACGGAGTGCCCCACATGCGCCTGATGCGTCCATTAATCACCGAGGAAGGCTGCATGAAGTGTCACGCTGAGCATGGATACAAACCAGGCGATGTTCGTGGAGGGATCAGTGTCTCAATTCCTATGCCACCTCTGACGGCCTTAGCGCGATCTCATGCGATCACACTCACGTTGGGACATGGACTGCTGTGGTTTCTAGGTGTTTGCGGAATCTTTCTAGGAACCTCGCACTTAAGTTCTCGTATTCGAGATCATTTCTGGACGGAAGAGGATCTGAAGCGCAGTGAAGAAAGGTACGCACTGGCCCAACGGTCGGCCAACATCGGCAGTTGGGATTGGGATATTGGAACTAATGGCCTCATCTGGTCCGAGCAGATAGAGCCTATGTTTGGGTTTAATCGTGGAGAATTTGGAGCAACCTACGAATCATTTCTCGATTGTGTTCACCCTGAGGACCGTCAGTATGTGATTG
>JAZFSJ010000082.1:0-4552 GCA_036446115.1 Thermodesulfobacteriota bacterium
TGATACATGCCTTTCTTTCGTAGTCTACCCTGTTCTTTGAACCCCTAAAAGCCATACTCACAAGATTAATATCCGTCTTAGTAGCCTTGATAAAATGGAAACCTTCCTGCCAGTGCCGGGATGAATAGAGGCAATGCACATAGCACCCCTTTCCCATAAGAGAAACCCCACAACCATAATCAAGCTTCATCACCTCATAGATACCCTTCACCGCATCGCTCAAGGTATCAAACATTACCCAGAGGGAGGAAGTCTTTTCAGGTGTGGCAAAAAGGCGGAATTCCATCTCGGTTACTATACCGTAGCCGGCATTGGCAATGAAAGGCAGATAGGTAAATGGGGGACCCGGACCGTGAGGCCATGCCGGGGCATCGGGATGTGCCATAGAACCCGTTCTCAAAATCTCACCGCCGGGCAAGACTATCTCCATACCGGTTGCGCAGTGGATGCCCATACCGTCCTGAGATCCTGCCAGCTTATTCTGGCCGACAAAAATCTGGTAAGGTACAAAATGGCAGGTTCCCGGACTGCCGCCGAAATAAGGGCGGTAGCCAAAATCCATATGCCTGATTAGCTGGCATAACTGGAGCCCGGTTACCCCGGGCTGTACCCGCACCACCATCCGTTCCTGATCAACCTCGACCTCCTGCATGCGGTGAAAATCGAGGGTGATACCCACATCCGGCTTTCCGGGGATTGAACCGATAAGCAGCACCGTCCCCCCGCCAATCGCATAGAGGGGAATATCGTGTTTTTGGGCAAGCTTTACTACTCCCTGGATATCTTTTGCAGAACCGGGATACACCACCAGCAGTGGATGATTTTCAGGATAGATCGCCCCCTGGCCAAGGTAGGTAGCAATATCAGCCCCATAGTAATACCTGGTAAGATCATCAGTTCTGACCCAGTCTGCCCCCACAATTTTTTTAAGTCTTTTTGCTAAATCATCCAGCTTCATTTATCCCGCTCCTTTATCCCCATAGGTACCGCCAAATCAAACTACTGAGAACTCAAAAGAACACTCTAGGCAAAGAAAGCTTTAAGGAGTGATCCTTCGGACCTTGAGGAGCGGCCTTTGGCCTTGAGGCACCCTAAAATCGCAGCGTTCCTCAAACGTAGTGCTCCTCAAGCGAAGCGCTCCTCTACCATACTTTGTGCAATCTATATAGTCTCATCCTTTACCCTTCTTTTAACAAGGCCTTTGTCAACCCCTTTTATATCCATATGCCTGTGCCACCAGCGTTGTAATATCCGTTACCTTAAAGCCCTTAGGTTTATTCCGAGTAAGATTTGTATAGCAATAAGGACAGGCAGTAATCATCACTTTCGCCCCGGTTGCCTTTGCCTCCTTTAAGCGGTTTGCTGCATAGGTCCCGGCAAGGACAGGATTATTTTCCAGCACCCCACCACCTGCCCCGCAGCAGAGAGAATTTTCATGTGAGCGCCACATCTCTTTCAAATCCAGCCCAAGCGAGGAGATGACCTGACGCGGGGCCGCATACTCCTTTGCGTACCTCCCCAGATGACAGGGGTCCTGATAGGTTACCGCCGGAAGCTTTATCTTTTTAGCCTTCTTCCTCTTAAGCATCTCGGCATACAAACGGATTATTGATATAAACTCCACGCCGCTTCGGCTAAAGCGCTTTAGCACCGAAAGGCTTTCAGGGTTGTAAACGATGACTCTTTTAATCCCGTGTTCCGAAAGCTTTTTATCGATTTTAGAAATGCAGGTTTTAAGTTCCTCCTGGCACCCACCATTAATCAAGGCAGCGCTCACCGGCGGCAGGGGATCACCTATAAAGCATCCCGTCTTCCGGGCATTCTGCTGCAGGACGTAGCCGATCTCTTTTAGTTTTGGCGCGTTTGATAAAAGTGAGTTGTCAGGGAAAAAGAGCGTATCGGTTTTGCTGTCTTTGCTGACATCATGGATGCCGAATTGTTTCAAGACAGCAAGCTTATGTTTTTCTGGGACCCTAGCAGTGTCAGCCGCTTTCTTAATGCCTTTAGGTTTCAGTTCATCCGGCACAAGCCCTCTTAACTCTTCTATAATTGCTATAGCAGGGGTATAGCGTATACTTCGCTGACACAGATCATCGCAGTAGCCGCACAGAGTACAGGCATACAGTACCTTTGTCAGGTCATCACTCCATCTCAGACTGCCCTGGGCAATACCGCGGGCAATGTAGATGAGTCCTGCCGGCTCATAGGCGCCATAAAATGTCATCCCGCATGGGCATTGAGTAGAAAATGATGTATCAGGAACCATATCCTGGGTTACCCCACGACAGGTTCCGCACCTGAGACAACACAATGTTCCTTCCAGCAACTCTTTCTTATTCAAGGGTATCACCTTTTCTTAAAGTATCTTTCTGCTTCTGCTGTTTAGTTTCATGTAGTAAAGCTGCCGTTAAAACCCGCTCGCATAGTGTTCTTCAAGAATAACGAAGGCGGGTATGAGCCGAACCTCTCAAGCTTTTTAATCAAATCCGGCCTTTCTGCCTTTATGGTAGGAATAATTTTTGCCATTGCCTTGCCCATGTGGGCAGGTACTTCATAAGGGTCAAGGACGGTAGGAAGTGTTTCCTGTATTTTACCGAATACATAGTCGATCTCATCATCTGAACAGAGAAGGGGCATCAACAGATTCTTCAGAAACACATTGTAATCCATTTTGTCCAGGTAGTATGTTTTCCACCATTTTATGTACGGTTCTATGCCCTCTTCATTATGCATACCTTCTTTAAGAGCAAAGGTGACGGTATTGGCAGCCTTCCAACCGCACATCACCGCTCCGGTCATCTCCGCTTCCTGACACCATCCCGCATCCCCCGCAAAAATGACGTTATCCTTAAAGGGATAAAAAACAGGAGAATAGACATTACCCACCACGGCGCAACGCCTTATCCTTTTTGCCTGTTTAAACCAGGTTGAGTATCTACTCTCATCAGTAAAATAATTAAAGAGTGCCTCGTGATCGTTTGCAGGATCGACACTTCCCACCATCACCAGCCAGACTTCCTCGCCCTTGTAGTCCCAGGCCCTGGGGACAATAAAGGAGAGCATGGGGGGATCTCCACTGCGCAGCAGGGGCTGATATAATGCATAAGGGTTAGGCAAGTTAAGATTTGTCATCTCGTAGGCCCAGGAAGTTACGGTGCCGTAAAATCCCCGGCTTTTATTAAGACCAAGCACACGGGCAGTCCTGGATACCCGACCGTCAGCCGCAATAGCAAAGGTTCCCTTAAAGCTTTTGCCCTTTGCGGTTTGCACCAGGACCGCGTCGCCTGATTTTCTTACATCTGTGACATTCGCCCCGGTAAAAATATGTACGCCCAGCCTCTGGCACTCCTCCAGAAGACCTCTTAAGAACCAGCTTTTATCGTATACCGCACTCGCCCTGCCTTCCTTACCTTTTTGCTTGTTCGATGCATAATCACCGAAGCAGATCTTCTCTCCCCCCGGAGAATAAATCTCCCAGGAAAAGAAGTCTTTAGTGGGCCCATCGTATTTCAGATTAAAGCCGTGGTGGGGAAAGCAAAGAAGACCTTTTTCTTCGTTATGGATTACCCTCTCCCCCATGTAATTCCCTGAAAGCGTCACAAGCATCATGCCACACAACCTGAGAATATCATGGACCTTTTCCTTTCTTTCCAGAAGGGCAACGGAAAGGCCATTTTCTGCGGCAGTCTTGGCTGCGGTAAGCCCTGCAGGACCAGCACCTATAATGACAAGATCAAAATCCCCGTTCACTATTATCTCCTTTATCAAAAAATAAACCACAGAGAACGCAGAGGAAAGGAAATAAAAATTCTTTTAACTATTGACAGTTACTATTATCTCCGGCCTCCCCATTAGATTTTTACCGCTGAGTTCGCAAATTTACCCCGTTAGATATTTGACCTACGTAGATAGTTAACGTCACATCATATTAATTATCTAATGGGGGATCGCAGAGGTTTTACATTTATCTTTCTCCGCGTGCTCCGCGCTCTCTGCGGTAAATAATACTATCTCACAGGGTAAATCTGTGGTAAATTCTTTTCCCCCGGTTTTACAGATAAGTATCGAACCACTCCGTGGCATTGGTCATTACCAGCTCAAGCCCCTTACTGTGATACAGTTCATAGTGCTTGAACCCCTCAATGGCCACCAGTTTCTTTGGTTCATATGCATTCTTATACATACTCTTGGACTCCACTATGGGAACAACGGTGTCCTCTACAGTGCAAATCCACATGGCGGCCCGGGGCGATATTCTATCCACCACGGTTTCCGGCCGGTACTGTATCATAGCATCAGCGCTCTCCAATGCCAGTTCGTTCTTTTGAGCCCCCGGGTTCTTCGGGGTCGGCAATGTGTCCATCCCCGATGTTGGAACCGGCAGGATAATCTCCGAAGTAACCACCCGGCGGGACTCTCCTGTTAACATACGATTCACCCTGTCCTCTTCCAACGTCTTCAGAAATTCCTCCCACTCCCAGTAGCGGCGAATATCCCTAAGAAAGCGCCTCATGTCACCCATACCGGAGACACTGACCATACATTTCACCCG
>JAZFSJ010000083.1:0-4698 GCA_036446115.1 Thermodesulfobacteriota bacterium
TTATATAAAAAAATTCTCGCAGTCTAGGGTATTGGTAATAGGAGACCTTATGATAGACGAGTTTATTTATGGTAGGGCAGAGCGCATTTCCCCTGAGGCGCCTGTTCCAGTGGTGAGTGTGGTTGAGAAAAGTTATCGCCTGGGAGGGGCCGCTAATGTCCTGGTCAATGTTCATGCACTAAAGGGTAGGGGCTTTCTTTGTGGTGTGGTGGGGAAAGATGAGATAGGAAATAAATTCGCCAGTGAAATAAAATGCTTAGACATTACTGCTGATGGAATTGTTACAGAGAATGGCCGTCCAACCACTGTGAAGACAAGGATCATAGCTGATCAACGTCAGCAGGTAGTGCGCTATGATCAAGAGGTAAGAAAAGGGATTACTCATTCAAGCAGAAAGAAGATACTATCCTATCTTAAAGAAATGATGAAAAGTGCTAATGCCCTCATCATTTCTGATTATCAGAAGGGAGTTATATCCGGTACTCTATTGAAAGAGCTATTGCCGCTTACTAAGCGTGAGGGGTTGATTGTCTGCGTAGACCACCCCAAACTTAATAATCATACCCTATATGAAAAGTATGCACATATCATTACCCCTAACAAAAAAGAGGCGGCTAGGGTGAGTGGTATAGAAATCGAAACTGAGAGTGATCTTGTGAAGGCAGGTAAAAAGTTGCTGAGCAGCCTGGCCTGTGAGGCGGTTCTTATTACCAGGGGAGAGGAAGGGATGACTCTCTTTGAGAAAGGGAAGGGTAAAATTACCCATATACCTACCAAGGCAAAAGAGGTATATGATGTTACCGGCGCAGGAGATACGGTAATCGCAACACTTACCATAGCTTTGGCTGTAGGCGCTTCTTATGGTGAGGCTGCCAGGGTTGCCAATCATGCTGCGGGTATTGTAGTGAGCAAACTGGGAACTGCCACGGTTAGTCAGGAGGAGCTTATCGATAACATAAAGCGAGATCCTTTTTGAGAAAATGAGCAACCCCTCACCGCCCAGGCCGGTAAAGTTGATTATAAGTCTTATCTTGAAGGATAAAGCTCTCTTTGCCCGCATTGCCGATAAACTTCCTGGGACCTATGGTAGAATAGATTTTTTGAGTACATTTATTCCTTTTACTTTTACTGATTACTATCAAAAAGAGATGGGAAATGAACTTACGAGAAGGTTTTTAACTTTTGAAAGGCTGATTGAACCTGATAGGTTACCTGAGGTTAAGCGGTGGACTGATGAACTTGAATCGAAGCAAAAAGATGGAGACGGAAACAGGAAGGTCAATTGTGATCCGGGTTATATATCGTTAGGGCATCTAATTTTAGCTACGAATAAAAAGTATTCCCATCGACCTTATTTGAGGGATGGAGTTTATGCCAATTTAACCCTCATTTATAAAAAGAAAAGCTTTCAACCCTTGGAATGGACTTACCCTGATTATGGTTCAGCGGAGATTATAGAAATCATGAACAGGCTGAGGGAGCGATACAAATTGCAGATGGAGTGATTTCAGGCTAAAAGCATTTTCAGATTGGGTTGAAAAGAGAGGTTAAGATGATAAAAAGCATGACCGGTTATGGACGGGCTGAATCTGTGATTGGGGAAGAAAAGATTGTAGTTGAGGTGAAATCAACCAATCATCGATATTGTGATATTTTCCTGCGCATTCCCCCCAAATATTCTTCCCTGGAAAACGAAATTAAGGGGCATATCTTATCCCGACTCAGCAGGGGAAGAATTGATCTGTTCGTTCAGTTTGACAATGAAGAGAAAGAAGAACAACATTTAGAATTAAATGAATCACTGGCACACAGTTTCTATTTACTCTTAAAACAACTAAAGGAAAGCTTGCAGTTGCAGGAAGATATCTCACTCAACCATATTCTCGCACAAAGAGATGTTATTACCTCTCGACCTAATGATCAAAATGAGATCTATGATTGGGAGGTGCTTAAGGGCCCCATTTCTTCTGCCTTAGATGAACTTGTGAAGATGCGAAAAGAAGAAGGTTCGCTGCTGAAGGAAGATATTCTTTCGCGGTTAAAAAGCATAGAACTCTTACTTGATGAAATCAAATCCCTTTCAAAGTCAGCCTTAAAAGATCATCAAAATAGTTTAAGCGCAAAAATACAAGCGCTCTGCGACAACATTGAAATTGATGAAACGAGACTTGCCCAGGAAACAGCCTACCTGGTTGAAAAAAGTGACATCACAGAAGAATTGGTGAGAACACAAAGCCATCTTCTCCAGTTTAAAAGCTGGTTGAATTCGGAAGAGGCAGTAGGGAGGAGACTGGATTTTTTGATCCAGGAGATTCATAGAGAGGTGAATACCACAGGTTCTAAATCTTACAAGGCTGAAATATCACTGAGGGTGGTAGAGGTCAAGAATGAGCTGGAGAGGATTAGGGAACAGGTACAGAATATTGAGTAGATTTTTCCAGTTTCATCTGGATAGGATTTCGTGAGCTTTTTAGGCGGGGGGAGTAGTGAGATCAAAGCTGCTAAATGTTGGTTTTGGGAATACTGTAGTAGCTTCCCGGGTGGTGGCGATTGTAACTCCCAGCTCTGCTCCCATGAAAAGACTGAAGGGGGGAGCCAGAGAAGGGGGGAAATTGATTGATGCGACACAGGGTAGAAAAACCCGGTCCATCATTATTACGGATAGTGAACACATTGTTCTCTCTGCGTTGCAGGCAGAAACCATTGCCCAGAGATTTGAGGGTGAAGAGGATTCAAAAGTATATCCTAAGGATTAGCCATGGGAAAAGAATCCCTTTTATTTGTAGTTTCCGCACCTTCAGGAGCGGGGAAAACCTCTCTTTGCAAGGAAGTGATCAAGTTTATCCCGGATATGCACTTTTCTGTTTCCCATGCTACCAGGCCCCCTCGTCAACGTGAGATAAATGAAGTCGATTATCACTTCGTATCGCTTGAAGAATTCAAAAAGATGATCGAGCAGGGTCAACTGATAGAATGGACTGAGATCTATGGAAACTTTTATGGCACTTCTAAATCCTTGGTGGAAAAATATAGAAGTAAAGGCATGGACATTATTTTTGATATTGATCCTGTAGGTGCGAGACATATTAAAGAAGTGTATAGCGATAGTGTGACTATCTTTATCCTTCCCCCCTCATACAATGAACTGGAAGAAAGACTGGTCAAGAGGGGCACGGATGATGAGTCGGTCATCAAACACCGGCTTAAGAAGGCGAGCGAAGAAATGGAGCAATCACACTGGTATCAATATCAGATCGTTAATGATGATTTTGAAAGGGCGGTTGAGCAACTGAAGGAGATTATTACTGATGAACGCTTAAAGAGGAAGAAAAAGTCAGAGTTACTATAACCTAAAAAGGAGAGTTTAAACCATGGCAAGAATAACAGTAGAGGATTGTTTAAAGAAAGTGGACAACAGGTTTACTTTAGTACTGCTTGCGGCAGAGCGGACCAGGCAACTACTCAAGGGTTCTACCCCTTTGGTTGAAACAGACAATAGAGATGGAGTCATATCTCTTAGGGAGATTGCAGCGGGCAAGGTTTCTACCAAAAAAACTATAAAAAAGTAATCCTTATCAAGAACGGACACAATTTAGCGTCTTGGAATCTCTGCACAAATTTTAACCATATGGTTTTTGGTGTCGGTCGATTTGTATCATTCACATGGAATAGTGGAATAGGGTATATTAAAAGCGGGAAGAAAAAATTATAGGAATATTGTGGGAGTTATTTCACCGGATAAAATCATATTAGCCCTTGACGTTGAAAGCTTTAAAGAGGCTGAGAAGTTTGTTGCGTTGCTCAGAGAGCATATTGGTATCTTTAAAGTAGGGAAACAACTTTTTACCCACTGTGGTCCTGAAATTATTGAGATGATCCACCACCATAGTGGGAAAGCATTTTTAGATCTTAAATATCATGATATTCCCCACACTGTGGCACGTGCGGTCGAAGAGGCCTGTAAGCTTAAGGTTTTTATGCTCACCCTCCATGCCACGGGCGGTCAAAGAATGATGCGCGAGGCGGTTGATGCCAGCATCAAGATGACCCAAAAACACTCTTCTAGCCCACCTCTTATCTTGGCCGTTACCATTCTTACCAGCCTGCAGCAGGAGGACCTTGCGGATATAGGAATGAATTCGCCTGTTGAAGAGGCAGTCTTACGATTGGCTAAGCTTGCGAAAGGTGCAGGGGTACAGGGAGTAGTGGCATCGGCTAAGGAGGCGGCGCTCATTAGAAATGCCTGTGGGAGCGATCTTATCATCGTTACACCAGGTGTGAGATTAAAGGGAGCAGCCTTAGATGATCAAAAGCGTACCCTGACCCCTAGAGATGCATTTTCAGCCGGTTCCGACTATATCGTAATCGGACGCCCCATACTTAAGGCGGGGGATCCGCTTAAAGCGGCACGGGAGATAGTGGGGGATATGGGGTGAGAAAGTAAATGATTGTGTTGTTTCTCAGTTTCTTATTACCTTTTTTAATCTCATCCATAACCGTACCACGAATACCGATACGAGCTGCGTAACCGCAAACGTTTGACGTAACCCCACAGTAGGTATGCCCAACCGCTAAAAAGTGCAAGTATGCTTATTAGGTAATAAAAGATGTCAGACGTTATTTACGGTATAAATCCAGTGACGGAAATCCTTAGGGTGAGGGCATCTCAGATCACAAAAATCATCTTCGCTACGGGGA
>JAZFSJ010000084.1:0-10658 GCA_036446115.1 Thermodesulfobacteriota bacterium
TCGTGGATGATACATACCCCGTGCTCGGCATGATTGGCGTCATCAGGTCCTATATCGTTTTCAAAGGTAAGAGTAGTACCATACCCTATGCTTCCCACAGATCTCCATTTGAGGTTGCCAAAGTAGACGATGAGTTCCGGAGGAATACCATTGGCAACCGGATAGACCTCTTCGGGTTTAAAAACCCTATTGCCCAAGGGATTACCCTTTTCATCACACATGGCTTTGAGTTTTTGTGCGATTTCATTTCTCACTTCTTGGTAGTTGTGTGGTGAAATAACTCCTTGAGGTTCTCGTCCCTTGATGTTGAAAAAGATGCGGGAGTAGTATCCTCCTTCTCCCCAGCACGCAGTGCGGGACCAGTCAATCTTTGCCTTGGCCAGGGAGACGATGCCTGGTGGTTTCTCAAGCAGGGTAAGGTATCCCTCTTGGATTAACCATTCATTAATGCACACACCTCCTTCCATTGCCTGTGCCCCATGGTCTGACACGATTATGGTAATGGTAGGATCATCTATGAGGGAGAGGAGTGCTCCTATTTCTTGATCAAGATATTTATAGTAGTCAAGGATGGCATTTTTATAAGGTGAGCCTGGTTCGTGCTTTCTGTGCTCTGGATCTGAATATTTCCAGAATGCATGATGAATTCTGTCCGGTCCCATCTCCACCATCATGAAGAAATCCCAGGGCTTGGTTTGAAGAAGATGTTTTGCCACCGTGAATCTCTTTTGAGTCATTTGATAGATCTGTTTAAGCAAGTTTTCCTTGTCATCAGTTCTGAAATTTTCCACATCAAGAATGTATTCACCAACCAGACTCTCTACTTCTTCCCTTAACTCGGGGGGATGGGTGTATTGGCAGCCGGTATTCGGGGTTAAAATGGAGGTAATCATGTGTCCATTGATGGGTTTGGGAGGGTAGGTCTGGGGGACACCGACAATGATGACCTTTTTCCCGGCCTGGGAGAGGGTATCCCATATCCTATCCTCTTTTATCTCCTGGCTGGTGGCTATGGTTAAACCATCATAGGAGCGATCGAATCTGTTGCGAAATCCATAGACGCCGAGTTGCCCTGGATTTTTGCTGGTAGTCATGCAGGCCCAGGCTGGAACCGTAATAGGGGGAATACAGCTTTTGAGGGGACCGTGAATGCTGCTTTCTACCAGCCTTTTTATAGTAGGCAGTTGGTCTAACCATTGATCAAAGAGGAACTGGGGTGTCATGCAATCAAGACCTATGACCAGAACCCTTCTGTCTCTTAAAGACACACTTCTTTTTAATAAATTACGGAATTCTTTGCCGGTTTTTCCTATCATTGTTTTTTACTTTGCCCCCGTTGGAAAATTCAGCATATAATGTGTCTAGTGTTTAACAGGATTAAATATCTAACGGGGTAAATCCGTGGTTAAATAAGATATTGAAAATAAAACTTTTTTTTGAAGTAATCGTTTAAAATAGAGGTATTACTTATCATGTTTTTTCGTCTCTTTAGGTGTGCTGCTAGAAACGATATTTCTCAAAACATAGACAACAAAATCTGTGAACGAATTGAAGCCTAAATTTCCCTTGATTGTCTTGATGTGGTTGTATAAGGGTCTAGGGATTTTAATGGTTACTTTGTCGTTTTTCTCTATACTACACATAGTTGGGCTCTAATAACACTACAATTGGAGTGCTATTGTATGTGTTGAGTGAGAAAGTGTCAAGGAGATTTATTTACATTGCCTATAAAATAATATAAATTAGGGATAATCATTATGAAATACTGAAGTCATTTTTTTTATCAAATTAATGTCAGTTAAATGAGATATCCCTTACCACTGTCGATACTACTCTTAATAATCGTAGGACTTATTAGTTTTGGCTCCTATCAGAGGAATAAAGTGTGGTTAAGTGAGGTTTCTCTCTGGAGTGATACAAGTAAAAAATCATGCAATAAGGCGAGAACCTTTGATGCCCTGGGGAATGCCTATGAAAAGAGTGGCATGAATGATAAGGCCATTGGGGCATACCAGCAGGCGATTACCTGTAACCCTACCTATGCAATGGCTTATAATAATCTGGGCTACCTTTATTTTTTTATGGGTTTAGATGCTCAGGCGAAAACCCGGTATGTCAAAGCTCTCGATCTTAAACCCGATTATGCAGAGGCTTATAACAATTTAGGAAATGTTTATTTAAGGGAAGGGCAGTATGAGTTAGCGGTCAAACACTTTCAAACAGCTATCAGATTAAAACCCGGTTATGCTGAACCCCATCTTAATCTAGGTAATAGATACTTACAAAGAAAGCTGTTTGACGAAGCCCTAAGGCAGTATGAAAAGGCACTCAGTTTAAAACCTGACTTTAAAAAGGCACAACTCAACATCGAGGCAATAGCTCAACTTAAAGAGTATGGAGATAGGGCACGGATTGAGCTTGAATATTAGCGCTGCTTACCTGATCTACTGCATCTCATCTCGTCAGCCCGTAGGTATTTAATTTGAGATGGTGATACAGATTATCAAAATTGTATAGACTTGCGTGTTAGGAAAAGAGTGGCAAAAAGGAATATGAAAAAAGGGCAAGAGGTGTAATCGTTATACCTTGACCTTGAGCAAAGTTAATGCTATTTAAGATACTTAGATAAATTCATCCGGTTAAATAAAAGATACTTATTACATTTAGGTTTATTTCATATGGCCAGAGCTAGGAAAATACATAAATCATTGAGTGAAATACTACTGGAATCCGGAAAGATCGATAAAGATAAACTGGATAAAGTACTCTCGACTCAATCAAGTAGTACAGAAGAGTTGGGTCGACGACTGGTCGATTTGGGTCTCATCTCTGAAATGGTATTACTGGAGACCTTAAGTGAGTATCTGGGTATCCCTTTTGTCTCTTTAATAGACTTTCCACCACAGGCAATCATGCTGGAGAATCTCTCAGAAAAATTTATGAGGCAGTATAAGTTTGCCCCTTTAATTCTTGATGACAATGTCTTAACCATCGCCTTAAATGATCCTTACGATGTGTTTGCCCCAGATGCGGTGAAGATGGCGACCGGCTACGAGGTGATAATTAACCTGGCTCGGGAAGAAGAGATCCTGGATGCAGTGGGAAGGTTATTTAACACCGATACCACTTCCATGGGAAGGATTATCGAGGATATCGGAAAAGACGATGTGGAAGATTTGGCCATTGATGACGAAGGGGATGTAGATCACCTGAAAGATTTAGCATCAGAAGCTCCGGTTATCCGGCTGGTAAATCTGCTCATTACCCGGGCCATTGAGCTTAGGGCGAGTGATATCCATCTGGAGCCTTTTGAGGGAGATTTTAAGGTGAGATATCGCGTCGATGGTGTGCTGCATGTTGAGGAAGCGCCTCCCAAAAGGCTTCAGGCCGCCGTCATTTCCAGGATAAAGATCATGGCTAAGTTAAATATTGCCGAGAGGAGGCTTCCCCAGGATGGCCGAATCAAATTGAGGGTGTTGGGCAAGGAGATTGATTTCAGGGTATCCACACTGCCCACCATGTTCGGTGAGAGTGTAGTACTTAGAATATTGGACCGGGAGACGGTAGTACTTGATTTGGAAAAGCTGGGTTTTCCCGATTATGATCTGACAAAATTTAGAGACTTAATCAACAGGCCCTATGGCATTATCCTGGTGACAGGTCCCACCGGTAGCGGGAAGACCACCACCTTATATGCGGGGTTGAGTGAGATTAATTCCCCGGAAAAGAAGATTATTACCGTAGAAGACCCCATAGAATATCAGTTGGGTGGTGTAAACCAGGTGCAGGTTAAATCCGGTATCGGGCTCAGCTTTGCCAATATCTTGAGGTCGATACTGCGACAGGACCCGGACATTATTATGATTGGTGAGATCAGGGATGCGGAAACAGCGGAGATTGCCATCCACTCTGCCTTAACCGGTCACCTGGTTTTCAGCACCCTGCACACTAATGATGCGGCCGGTGCGGTGACCAGGTTGCTGGAGATGGGGATGGAGAACTATCTCATTTCCTCCAGCTTGATAGGTATCATGGCTCAGCGATTGGTGAGGGTGATCTGTCCTGAGTGCAAAGAGCCCTATACCCCTGAGGTGGGAGTAATGGAGGAGTTGGGAATAAGTCACGATGAGGTTAAAAAGCTCGATATTTTTAAGGGAAGGGGCTGTAAAAACTGTGCCAACACAGGTTTCAGAGGTAGAAAGGGCATCTATGAACTCTTGATGATGAATGATGATATAAGGGAGTTGATCTTAGACAAGACACCCTCCAATGTCATTAAGGAAAAGGGGAGGTCACAGGGCATGAAGACCTTAAGAGAAGCGGGGTGGCAGAAGGTTAAGGCAGGCATCAGTACCGTTTCAGAGGTGGTGAGGGTGACGCAGGTAGAGTAAATGCAAGATACGGAATTTAGAAATTGGGAAATTCAGGAATTGCGAATTGATAAATTTTTTTGGATGCCTCAATTCCTAAATCCCTAAATTCCTGAATTAGGAATGGTACTAAGAGATGAACTTTAATGAACCTCGTCTATTAGATGGGATGAATAGCGGAGTTAAGTAATGCCGGAGTTTGCCTATAAAGCAACAGATCGCATGGGGAAGATTGTCGAAGGACAGATGGAGGCGGCTGAAGAGAGGGATGTCGTCGGCAAGCTGCAGTCTCTGGGTTACATCCCTATAAAGGTTGGCCATCCCAGCAAGACGAGGAGCTTTTCACTGGATATTGATATAGGCGCTTTCTTTAGAAGAATTTCTTCCGCAGATGTGATGACCTTTACTCAGCAGCTTTCAACCCTGATTTCAGCCGGCCTGCCTTTAGACAAGAGCCTTTCTATTGTTGCGGAGCTCACCGAGAAGGAGGATTTCAAAAAGATTATCAGCGATGTGTTGAGCAGTATCCAGGAAGGCATTGCATTTGCCGATGCCCTGGCGAAACACCCCAGGGTGTTTTCCAAATTATATGTGAATATGGTGAGGGCAGGTGAAGCGGGGGGAGTATTAGAACTGATACTTGAGCGGCTGGTGAGTTTCCTGGAGGAATCCCAGGAACTAAAGGAAACCGTCACCTCTGCCATGATCTATCCCGCCCTGCTTACAGGTTTTTGTGTGGTTATCATCGTGGTATTCCTTACTGTTATTATCCCAATGTTTTCTACCATGTTTGAAGATGCGGGTGAGAATGTCCCCGCTTCTGCCCAGTTTCTTATGGGGGTGAGTGCATTCATGAAGGGGTACTGGTGGGTGATTTTGGGTGTGATCGGGGGAACCTATTTTGGCATAAAGAGGTATATTGCCACCGAAAAAGGACGTTTAAATTGGGACGGGCTGAAACTGAAGCTCTTTATGATTAAGACCCTGGTGCAGAAGATTGAGGTGGCCCGTTTTTCCAGGACACTGGGTACACTGCTCAGGAGCGGTGTGCCTATCCTCCAGTCGTTAAACATTGTCAAGGAGACCATCGGCAACCTTATCATTGCCAGGTCCCTGGTGGGTATCCATGAGGGAATCAAGGAGGGTGAAGGGATCTCCAAGCCTTTAAAGGGTGCAAATACCTTTCCCTCACTGGCGATACATATGATTACGGTGGGTGAGGAGACAGGGAGGCTGGATGAAATGCTGATCAAGGTAGCCGACACCTACGATAAGGATGTTCGCAACGCGGTGAAACGGTTTATCTCCATACTGGAACCTCTCCTTATAATGACTATGGCTATTGTTGTAGGCTCAATTGTTATAACCATGATACTGGCTATTATCAGTGTAAATGATATTTCGTTTTAATAGTTTACATGGGAGGCAATTACTATGAAGGGAGCAAGAGAGAAAAGAAAGAGGGGGGTAGCAGGGTTTACCCTGATAGAACTGCTCGTGGTCTTAATTATCATTGGCCTTCTCGCTGCGGTAGTGGCGCCAAGGTTTATGGGGAGAGAGGAGAAGGCCAGGGTCGGTATTGCCAGGCAGCAGGTAGAGATGCTGGGCACTGCGTTGGATACTTATAAGCTGGATGTGGGGAAATATCCGGAAAGCCTCCGTCTCCTGATTGTGACCGGGGAAGAAGAGATGCGCAGGTGGGACGGCCCCTATTTGAAAAAGAAGGTTATCCCGAGAGACCCCTGGGGCAATGCCTATGTCTATGTATATCCGGGCGAAAACGGTGACTATGACTTGAGCTCGTATGGAAAAGATGGAGAAGAAGGGGGGGAGGGTCTTGATAGAGATATAAATAGCTGGGAGGTAGATCAGCTATCAGGGGAAGAAGAAGAGTAGTTTTAAAAAGGGAAAAGGCATGTGAGAGTATTTAAGGCTTCTGTGTGCAACCGCGCATTGGGTGAATGCAGGGGATTTACCCTGATTGAACTGATATTAGTTCTCGTTATCATGGGGTTGCTCACGTCACTTATTGTTCCTGCCATTACCTCGCTCACGGGACTTAAGCTTAAGACTGCGACAAGAAGGGTAGCTGCCGGATTAAGATATGCAAGGAGCCAGGCGGTTACTACCGGCAGTGATTACCAGGTTGTATTAAATCTGAGAAAAGGGGAGATGACTATCAAATGTCTTGAGGAAGAGGAAGAGAGGTTTTATAGGGAAACTGCTGAGGAGGGAGAATATCAGCGTGGGTGGGAGGAAGGTGCAGGAGATGAAGAACAACCACCTCCAAAGACAAAAATAAAGACCTACCGGATGCCAAAAGAAGTTACCCTGGCGAAGGTAATTATAGAGGAGGTGGAAGTTTATCATGATGATGAAGAAGAAGAGACATGGATAGATTTTTACCCTAACGGGAGCTGTTCTGGTGGAGAGATTTATCTGACCAACGAAAGGGAACGGGTTTTTAAGATAGCGCTCAATTTTCTCACCGGCATTGTGAAGATAACTGAAGAAGAAGAGGTT
Source organism: Thermodesulfobacteriota bacterium (assembly GCA_036446115.1). Taxonomy (GTDB): domain Bacteria; phylum Desulfobacterota; class WTBG01; order WTBG01; family WTBG01; genus JAZFSJ01. The sequence continues at coordinate 6,894 of JAZFSJ010000084.1, forward strand.
TAACCCCTCTGCTCAAGATTTTGTGTAATTTTGAGCAGACAAATGAAAATTGCAAAATGCAAAAGATCAATGAGTTTTGGCGAAGGTTAAAATCATCTCCAGAGTTTCAAACGGGATTTACTCTTTTAGAGATTCTGCTGGCTGTTGCTATACTGGGGCTTGCCGTAACTGTCATCATGCAGCAGTTCTCTGCCGGATTGCGCATAGCAAGAGTATCTCACACCTACACTACTGCTACCATCTATGCCACACAGAAGCTTGAGGAGCTTCAGGTGGAAGGAGAGATAGAGGAAAAGGAAGATAGTGGGAGCTTTGAGGATGGTTACTCGTGGAGGGTACGCATAGAACCTTATGAAGATTATCTTGAAGAAGAAGATGATGATGAGGGGCTTTTTGAACACCTCCCCCTAGAGATGTATCGTTTAGAGTCGGTGGTCTGGTGGGATGAAGGCAAGAAGGAAAAGAGTATAACATTGACGACACTTAAAACAGTCAAGAAGAAACAAGGACTATAAAATATTCGAGATGCTGGATACTGGGAGGTTGTAAGCTTTATAAGGTTTCGGTTGGGTTGAACGGTTACGCAGCTCATATCGGTTATGGATGAAATTAAAGAACTGATGTATGTGACTAAAACGAAAATGTACTTGAGCTTATCGATAAAGAAACTAAGAGAGTTGTATTCAAACAACTTCTCCCTGATTCCTGTTCCCTTTGCCTCAAATCTCCCAAATCCTAAAAATCCGCACTCCGCACTCCGCAATCCGCAATCCCATATCCCCTCCCCCCTGACCACTGAAACGGGGTTTACCTTATTGGAACTTCTTTGTTCTATCACTATTCTCTCTATGGTCCTGGTGTCGGTTTATGGAGCACTTAACATGGGTTCCAGGGCCTGGGAGAAAGGGGAGAGAGATATTGATAAGATTCAGAGGATGCGGGTTATTATGGACCTTCTGGGCAGGGAGATCAAATCAACCTTTCCTTATGAGGTGACGCCCAGTAAACTTGATACCCATAAAAAATTTTATGCCTTTGAGGGGAAAAAGGATTCCATCAGTTTTGTTTCCACTGTCCCACTTAGGGGAGGGAAAAAGGGACTATCCTGGTTGACTTTCTTGGTGGAGGAGGATAGGGGATTAGTGGTAGTAGAAAGAGATGCCTTGAGAACTGATATCTTCAAAGAGAGGGATTTTGTTGATAAGGATGAGATGGAAGTATTAGATGAGCATGTAACCCGCATGCGATTGGAGTATTATGAATTAAAACGCGGAAGGGATGATGGTGATGGACAGTGGAGAGAACGCTGGGATGCTGAAAAAGAGGGGAAATTGCCGCATGCGGTTAAGATTGAATTGACTTTCAGGGAAAAAGGAAAAGGGGAAGACGATGAAGAAGAGTTTATAAGGGAACTGCTTGTCCCTATTATGATTTATAATAAGAAGATAAGGGTACGGAGTTAAGGTGCTGAGTTAAGGATTCTGGATGCTGGAAGGAAATGAAATAGAATAGAAAAGCACGAAATTCGAAGCACAAAACAAATTCTAAATTCGAGCTTAATAAATAATAATTAAGTGAATCATAGATCATGAATTACACGCCACATAGTAGAAAACGAAAAGGGGACGGACAGAGGAGAGGAGGAGAGACAGGTATTGCCTTAATGATAGTAATGTGGGTTTTAACCCTGCTCTCTGTGATGGTTTTTGAATTTTGCGCTACCATGAGAATAGAAGCCACTATCACGGGAAACTTTAAGGAAGGGGCGAACTCTTATTACCTTGCACTGGCAGGTATTAATCGTGCTATCATTGAGATTGTCAAAACAAAGAGCTCTGTGAAGAAGTTCAAGGGAAGTAAAGAAACAATGGTGAAAGGGAAGGATGAAACCGAGGAAGAAGAGGAGTCAAAAGGGTGGAAGCCCAGAGAAGAACCCTATACCTTTCCCTTTGCAGATGGAGAGTGCGAGGTAAAGATTGGGGATGAAGGAAGTAAAATCAATCTTAATTGGATTGCTGCACAAGCAAAAAAGAACAGGAAGCTTTTAACCGATATCCTGGAAAAGAGTTGCGGGCTGGAGGGGGACGAACGGGACATCATTGCAGACTCCATTATTGATTGGGTGGATAAAGATCATGCCCATTTGCTGAATGGTGCCGAGGACGAGCATTATGAATCCTTAGAAGATCCTTATGAATGCAGGGACGGGGACTTTGCAGTAACCGAAGAGTTGCTCCTGGTGAATGGAGTAACCGAAGAAATCTACTACGGCAAGAAATCTTCTTCCGAAGAGAGCGATGAATTTGAAGGAAAGACAGACACTGATTTAGCTGAGGGCGAAGAGTGGGGTAATTGGGAGGGAGAGAGGAGGATTGCCCAGGAGGGTCTCTCGGAGATATTTACCGTCTTTTCCAGCAAAAAAGCTCTTAAAATTAACATCAATGATGCTCCTTATGGCCTGTTGATGAGTGTGCAGGGGATGACTGACGAGGTGGCACTGAGGATAATCGAGCTGCGGCGTGAGGAAGAATTTGAGGATAGAAATGACGCCAGACTAAAAACTCTGCCCAACTATAATCAGATAGCGTCCAAGATTACGGTTGACTCTACTAATTTCTATAGGATAGAGGCATGTGGTAAGGTTGCTGACAGCTCTGTTAAAAGAACTGTTGCCGCGGTGATTGAACTTACTATGAAGAAAAGAGAAAAATATAAAATTTTATATTGGCAGGAAGGAGTGTGATAGTAAGGGTACAGCGTGCAGGGACCAGGGTCATGGTAAGTAGATGAATAAAAGCATTCAACCCTGATCCCTGTTCCCGGAACCCTGATCACTGTAATCTTATGAACAGCATTGGATTGACAGTAAGCAATAATCAGGCAGTAATGGTATTGGTGAAAAAGGAGCTAAGGGGTGGTCCCTTTTTGGAGCAGTACCGCCTGGTGTCGCTAAAGGAAGTAAACCCTGAGGATCGGGAAGCGATTATACTGAGTAATATCGAGGGGTTTATTGATGAACATAAGGGTGACCGCGATAATTTTTTCCTGGGCATTCCTGGGGATAAGGTAATCTTTAAAAGACTGTTTCTCCCTTCACCGACTGAGGAAAATCTAAAAGAGGTTTTGGGTTTTGAGATGGACCGCTATACCCCCTTTGTCCTGGAGGATGTCCATTTTGACTTCAAGATAGTTAAGCGGGATGAAGAAAAAAAGATTATTCACGTTTTGCTTATGGTAGTAAAAAAGGATGTGGTGGAATATTATCTCAACCTCCTACAAAAGATAAACATCAAGGTGCGGGGTATGGAGGTGCTCTTAACAGCCCTTTACAATGTTACTGCAAAAGAGGGCCAGGTCAGAAAAAAAGGATTGGATAAGGGGTGGATTGCCAGAAGCAGTGGTTGGTTTAAAGTGCCTGGTTGGGGGAAGAAACTCTTAGCGCCGTTTGACCGTTTTTTGAGTAAGGGAGAAGGTGAAGAGACAGTTACGGAAGAGAACTCAAAATTCTTAATTAATATTAATGATGGTTGTTGTGAAGTGGGGGTGGTAAGAGACAATGCCTTCGTTTACTCAAGACACTTCAACCTATCCCCGCTGAGTAGAGAGTCAGGTACTGACAAAGGGATGAAAGCAAGGGCAGACGAAATCTTGTCAGAGATAGAAACTACCCGGGTAAGTCTGACGGATGATGATGCGGAAATCTCTCAGTTCATAGTTTCTGGAAGTGAAGTTGATCAGGATTTGGTTGACTATTTGAAAGAGGAA
>JAZFSJ010000085.1:0-2459 GCA_036446115.1 Thermodesulfobacteriota bacterium
AAGGTTGTTTTGGTTCATTTGCAATAAAATAAAGGGGTTTATCTTTAAGCTGATCACTTAGAGGTAATGTAAGAATTTAAAAAGGGCAGTACGGTGCCGTACCATCGTATTGCCCTTTTTAATTGCCCCATTGTATGTGTGCCTGACGTTATCGTGAAAATATTTTTATAGGTATTCGAGTATTTTAATAGTTTCTCCAGGCATGAAGGTTTTTTACCTTCGATACCTTGGTAATTAGAAAGGTGGTGATGGGCGGAGACAAAGAGAGTATTTAGAAAAATCCGATTTCTGGAGAACCTTTCAGATATTCGGGCTTTTTTCTCAGACATTTTACGTATAAAGGAGGTTGATATGAAAGTATAAGTAAGAAGAAAGAAGAAAGAAGAAAGAAGAAAGAAGTAAGAAGAAAGAAGTAAGAAGTAAGAAGTAAGAAGTAAGAAGTAAGAAGAAAATGGGAAGGGGGTAATATGAAAACCAATCGAAACGAGATCACTAATCAAGGTGTGACCCCATTCTCACGTGGGTGAATGATGATTCGCCCGAAGGCGCAAAGTGCCACGGGCTTGCCCGTGTGTATCTATTTTTGTTTTGAAGTAGTAATAAAAATGGAGGTTGGAATAATGACTAAGAAAGTAAAATTATTATTAGCAGTTTGTTTTGTCTCTTTTGCATTGGTCTTAAGTGCAGGTACCGCCAAGGCTGCTTCGATAGCAACTGGTAATTCAACGATATTATGGGGTACAAAGCGTGTGGGGGGTAGTGCCGAACTTGGAGATATCCACCCCATAGGGTCTTTCTCGTATGCCGGTGCGGTAAATTCTATACCAGAATTTGATATTTTTAATGTTGATTTTTCGTTGCGTAATACCTTTGCTGATGCCAATGTCACAGGGGCATTAAGTGTAGCATTTACTAACCGTTATATACTAGATGCATTTTCGCTTGCGTCGCTTAGTTTTCCGGCAAATATTGATACAACGTCGGCCTCTTTAGCGATTGCAGGGCGTGCAATGGGTTTTCATGTTTACGAACCAGGTGGTGTAAGGTTTGGAATAAGAGATTTGCTAGGTGGGTACGTAGGTACTTCAATGTTGGGTGAGAGTGCAGGAGCTTTTGCACTTGCAGGAATATTTGTGTATAATGTTGATAGAGAGCGGCTTCGTTTTGATATCGATTTTGATAAGGCCATGGTGTCGGATGGGGATCATGATGGGTTTTTTTCATACAATTGGCTTAGAACACCACGGTTAGGATTTCGAGCGGGTGATCGTGGAATTTATGGTGCTTTTGTAGCTAGCGGAGCAATGGCAACAGAACCAGTACCAGAACCTGCTACTATGGCACTCTTTGGCATAGGTCTGGTTGGACTTGCAGGAGCAGCAGCGAGACGAAAGTTCAAGAAAGAGAAAAAGTCGTAGATAGCCGTAAGGGCTTGTTTATTAAGCTCGTTTAAGGATTGAGACGCCCACATCCATCTGAATATAGAGAATGGATGTGGGCTTTTTTTATACATACAAGAGGGATTTTAAAAATATTTTTGACAACTGCTATATTAATCGTTAGGTTACAGTCACACTCGCACGGCCACCAGCCCGACATTGTTATTCTGGTGGGAACCGTTGGGACTAATATCTCGAATTGTTTGTTGTGGTTGAGTAACCGCTCAACTATAATTGTTTAACGTTTTCAGATTGAGAATGGTTGAGGTTATACCTTATGTTATGTGTGTCTGATATTGTTAAGAGGGCATGGTTTCCAAGGATATTTCCTTTTCTCCTCTTTATATCCTTCATTGCCATAGAAAGGCTCGTAGACACCCTCTCCACCTATTATCCTCACCTGGCGACTTTTGCTGCGTATGACAGTTATATCTTTTACCCTGTAAAGACGGTACTGGTTGCAGTAGCCCTGTTTCTCCTTTGGAGTAGATATACTGAGATAGACATTAGACAGGGATTTTCGTGGAAAAACCTGTCAATAGGACTCTTAGCAGGCGTAATCGTATTCGTTCTATGGATCAACATGGATTGGGGATTTGCTACCATGTCAAAACCAAAAGGATTTGACCCTTTCCTCTTTGATAATCCTTTACTCCTCTATCTAATAATATCGTTCAGGCTCCTTGGGGCATCTGTGGTCGTTCCTGTATTCGAGGAGATCTTCTGGAGGTCGTTCGTTATAAGGTATATCATCAACCCAAGGTTTGAGGATGTTCCGATAGGGAAGTTTACGTGGCTTTCCTTTGTCATTTCCTGCATACTCTTTGGCCTGGAACACAACCTCTGGCTGGCAGGGATTATGGCAGGAGTCTCATATAGTCTGATCCTGTACTACACAAGAAGTCTGGCCATAGCCATATTCTCCCATGGAATAACCAACCTACTCCTTGGTATCTATGTACTCTCAACAGGTAACTGGCAATTCTGGTAAGGAAACTGGCAGAACAGGGTCAGGTGACC
>JAZFSJ010000086.1:0-7976 GCA_036446115.1 Thermodesulfobacteriota bacterium
CATTTTTACTCAGGTAGCGGCATAGATTTAAGACGGCAGGGTGTTCTACCCGGGTGGTTACTATATGTTTCTTTTGGGGATAAGACTCTAAAGTGCCCCGTATGGCAGTACTGTCACTTTCGGTACCGCAACTGGTAAAAACGATTTCAGAGGAATCACAGTTAAAAAGGCTGGCTACCTTTCCCCGTGCCTCAATTATCTTTTTTTCAACCTGGCCGCCAAAATTGTGCATGCTGGAGGGGTTGCCATAAAGTTCAGAAAAGTAGGGAACCATTTCTTCAACCACTTCCGGCGCCACTCTGGTAGTTGCATTGTTATCAACATAGACATTTTTCATGATTCTACCATCACCTCTATGCCGTCTGATACAATTTCTCTCAAGTTTTTTAGCAAATCGTCATATAAGAAAACTTTTTATTTCCTCTTGTTTGTAAGGTCTAACCAAAAATGTATCTTCATCGCCTTCGGGTAATTTATTCGTCTTCACTTCGATCAAATCAAGATTATTGCCTTTCCCATAGGCCGCAGTAATGGAGGCAGCTAATCGTTTGATGGCTTCATCGGCCTCTCCCCTAAGTATAGTAATAGGACCAGGCAGGCCATTTTTTTCAATAACCAAATCTCCTTTTTCCGCAAAAGTCATTAACTTCTTATTCTCCTTCTCATTTCTCCCCACCACTGCTTTTACTTTTTTTGAAAGACGAAGGTGCCTTCCTATTTTCAAAAGATGGATATCATTGAGTGTGAAATTCATATTCTCATCCATGAGATCTCTTAATCTTCTGGCAAAAACTGAATCTGTTAAGAGACAACCCCCGGCAGGACAGGCATAGTCCTTGATATCCCACTGTTTTGCAAGTGCTATTTGCGGCTTGCGAGAACGACCCTGAATTTCCAGGAGCTTTTCTCTATCAATCCACCCCTTTATTTCGGGAATCGAGGGGGATAAAAGTTTGGCTGAGAGGGGTCTTAGAATGAGGCCTTTTAAATGAGCGTCCCTCTCGATAATGTTCATGGCGTCTCTTCTTTGAGACATGGGTCTCTCTCCCAGAACTTCACCCGTGATAATAAAGGAAGCGCCTTTACTTTTCATAAATTCAGCAGCTTTCTTAAACATAAAAATACGGCAATCTATACAGGGATTTAAATTCTTTCCATATCCATATTTAGGATGTTTTATAATATCAAGGTATTCCCTTGAGACATTTTTTACCTGCAGTGAAATCCCCAAGTTATCTGCAACTCTTTTGCTGATGAGACACCCCCCACCCTTAGGAGAGCAGGTACAAAAAAGCGTGATGAAATTGATTGCTTCAACCTCTACTCCTTGCTCAAGAACGACTTTGATAGCAAGAGTGCTATCCAGACCTCCAGAGAGAAGTGCAATTGCTTTAGTCACTTAAGACCTCCTCTAATTGATCCAATAGTGCCTGATGGGTTGGACAAAATTCATAGGGGGAAAGCATTTGAGCATGAATCAGTTCACTTTGCCTATGGGCATTAAATAATCTACAGTTTTTATCTTCACAGAAAGGATATCCCGCCAGATGGTAAAACAAGGCTTGTGCAACGTAACCTTTCAACACATCTGTCATGCGCGGATCACTGTAATCAATAAAGGACTCTTGATATTCTTCCTTGAGCAGATGAGGATCTTCTCCCAGTTGTCTTTTTAAGTAAAAATCCCTTGGTTTGGCCGGCGCTTCAACAACACCGGATGTCGATAGTAAGGAAGGAAGCCCATAGATACTGGTCCTGGCATGATAGCGGTGGTTGTTGTGATCCCAGGTTGCAAATAACTGATCGGTTATGATGAAATGAAGGTGTTTTAAGTCCCTTTCTTCTTTATGAATTAATTTCAAGTAGAGCTGTTGCAGTTTAAACCCTTCATAAAGAATTCCAAACGTTCTGCCAGTTGACTTTAAAAGATTCTTTTTCTCATATTCAATTTCAAGCGGCATCGGTTCGGATAAAACGTCCTTTTTTGTAACATCACGAACCTTTATTTTTGCCATTTGAACAGCCGTTTCATTGAGAATGTCAGCTTTCGCTTCACCACTATAAAATGAAAGGCAAAAATTAAAGAATTCAAGTCGTAGGTCGACTTTTGCTCGCTTAACAATCAGTTTCAGATAATCGGCAATCTCACTGCCATTTACCTGATCTGCTCCTACCCCTTGGTAGATATGGATATATGAGGGAATGGCAACAAAGGGATGAGACATGACACTTAATGTTGATCAAGCATTTCTAAAGCAACTTCAGCACCTTTCTTTCCAGAAAGGAGCATGGATCCAAAGGTGGGACCCATTCTGGGAAGACCAAAGGTTGTAGCGACTGCCATCCCCATAACAATAAGTCCGGGATGAGCTTCGCCTGTGTGTTCCACCACCAAACCTTCAGATTGTTCTACCCACATAGCCCCGTAACCGGAGGTTTTAATTAAGCCCCTTTCTTCCAGTTTTTTCACCACGCAGGCATCATGACCGGTTGAGTCGATGACAATTTTTGATTCCAAAGCTACCGGATCAACACAGGTAATTTCTCTCGGCAGTGCTCCCACAGGAGTCCAATTGACTACCACCCCACTCACTTTGTTATTCTCCCGTAACACCAGGTCTTCAAAGATGGTCATATTAGCAATCTTTATTCCCGCATCACAGGCAGCCGCGATCAACTTGGAGCAGGCATGAGGTCCATCTGCCACATAGAGACCTTCCGTAAACTCTTTGTAGGGTATCTGAAGCTCGGAAAGGACTTCCTGGGCAGGCGCTCTCACCGTTACCTTGTTCATCAGGTAACCCCCGATCCAGAATCCACCGCCCAGATAATTGTTTCTCTCAACAACTAAGACCTTAATGCCTTTACTCGCAAGTTCCCTCCCTGCCATTAAACCACTGGGGCCACCTCCCACCACGATTACATCACTCTCCACGTATTCTGAAAACTGCTTGGTAAATTCAGAAACAATGGCTCTGGTTACATCTTTTTCACTCACTTTACTGAAGGTTACTTTCTTTTCCATTTTTCTCCTTTTCATAGATTAAGATTTAGTCGATTGGTCTACTTGAATAGGATCTCCTTCTTCCACCTCCCCCCCCCTAAGTACCTTAGCAAAAACTCCTTCCTTGGGCATGATACATTTACCCACCTGTTTGAAGATGGCACAACCAGTATGACACTCCTTGCCAATCTGGGTAACTTCCAAGAGAACATCTTCCCCCACTGAAATTCTGGTACCGACAGGTAACTCAACCAGATCTATCCCTTCGGTGGTAAGATTTTCAGCAAAGTCACCTGGAACAAGATCCAGTCCTGTCTCCCGCATTTTTTTAATACTTTCCATAGCCAAAAGGCTCACTTGTCGATGAGTACTACTATCGCTATGGGCATCATCTGCCAGACCATAGTCTTCCTTAAACAGCCCACAGCCTATACTTTCTTTCCTGGTTCCCTTGTTCTCACTTCTGCACACAGCAATAACCTTAGCCATTAACCACTACTCTCCTAGAATTGAATCTCTACTGTCCCGTAGGGGCATACCTTTATGCAAAGTTCACAGGCAATGCACTTATCCTTGTCAAAAGAGACCAGCATCTCTTCGCGATCTACGCTTAACGCATTTGAGGGACAGGTGGAAATACAGGCGGTGCAGTGTGTACATTTCTTATCATACCATTTTACATCTTGCGCCAAGGACTGTACATCTATTCCAAGACCAGAGATATATGCCATTCCTGCATCTAGATCCTTCTTTTTTCCACTCATTTCAATGATCAGCCTACCTTGCTCTCTGGGAGTGATAGTACCCCTTAAAATATTAACCATCAAATCATAATTCTTGATTAGATGATAGGCAATGGGTTGATCTATCAAACCAGGTGGAAAAGTGAGCACAAGCCGTTTTTTTTTCATCACTCATCTCCTCATTTAATTAGTTCAATTGTGGTCTATTTACGTCTTGATTTCTGTATGGGTCTTTCATTCAGCAGTTTAAAGCCAACTTTGGAATCTGCTGAAGGGATAGGAGCTACCGGCTCAGTAAGGAAGAATTTCTTTTTTTCTATCCATTTTTTTAGAATCTGGGCAATCTCCCGTGCTTTTGCATAACTGGAAAGGCCACCGGTACGCACATTTTTGCCATTGACCGTAATAGTTCCACTTTTAAGCTGTTTGTAGTTCACTTCTGCCAGACTCCCTGGTATGACCTGGGGATAGGACTTACTGTAATCTACCGCCTGTGCCTTTAGTTCCTCATCTTTTACAGCGGTATACGTGAGGATCTCCTCATTTAAAATGGGTATAGGGATACCAATGCCCACAGTAAGCGTTACACCATAACCGGTAAAACTTGCCCCCTTAAGCCAATCAGGACTCATCTGTTTCAGGTCCCCTATCACGGCCAGGGTTCCCGCAGGGGATGTTGGAACTCCGTTCTTTCCCCTCTTTACAGTGGGATTATGTTGTGTTCCGTTCCAGGCCACATGACCTACCCCACCACCCAGGAATATCCTTGTCCCTATGCCGATAGTCTTATAGTAGGGATCATTGAGAAGGGGAGAGAGCTGACCGGCACTGCAATAGTTTGCACTCCCCAATCTGGGTTGCAGCATTCCCATGTAAGTGTATATCACCTTATCTGAAAGGTTTACCGCAACGTTGTAGTTCTGATAGCCATTACGGGGATTAAAAAGTACTACCTCATTTAAATCCTTAATATTGATCCAGGTTTCCAGCTTTTTGCGAGGATAGCAGTCTGTTCCATAGGTAGTAGAAACAAACTTGATATCCTTCCCGCCAACCAGGTCCTCAATAACGTGACCACCTCCATACCTGAACTCTCCGGGGAAGACGCTGTTTCTGGGGTCCGTATCTGGAATAGCGGTAGCACCGATATAAATATCTGCTGCGGCAAAGCCCGCATACGCCGGCACATCATTGAGATAGGCAGTACCACCTCCACATTTTATCCGGGGTTTCGAGTGACCAAAGTTAAAGTAGGCGCCAGAGGAACACATGGGTCCGAAGGTACCGGTAGTTACTACATCCACTTCCTGAGCTGTTTTCTTTACCCCTTTTTTTTCTTTAAGTTCAATCACTTCTTCTGCGGTAACCACTACCGCTTTACCTTGCTTGATACGCTCGTTAATTTCTTTTATTGTCTTTGCCATTTTCCTTCTCCATTTTCTTCCCGATATATTAACATTAAACGTTTTCTTACTGAAAGAGATCTGTAGTTAAGTAACGCTCACCTGTATCCGGTAAAACGACCACAATCATTTTATTCTTGTTTTCCGCTCTTTTCCCAACCTCAAGAGCCGCCCAGGTGGCTGCTCCCGAAGAAATGCCGACTAGAATGCCTTCTTCTTTAGCCAGTTCTTGAGTTATTTTTCTTGCGTCATCATAAGATACTTTTATAATTTCATCAATCAGATTTTGGTTTAATACCCCAGGAATAAATCCGGCTCCAATGCCTTGGATTTTATGGGGGCCAGGAGTTCCTCCCGATAAGACGGGAGAATCCACCGGCTCTACCGCAATGGCTTTGAAGCTTGGTTTCTTCTTTTTTATCACCTCAGCTACCCCTGTAATAGTCCCTCCGGTTCCCACACCCGACACCAGGATATCAACCTTTCCATCCGTATCTTCCCAAATTTCCCGGGCAGTGGCTTTTCGGTGAATCTCAGGATTGGCAGGGTTTTCAAATTGCTGGGGCATAAAATAGTGGGGGTTTTCAGCAACTAATTCTTCTGCCTTCTTCACCGCACCTGACATACCCTTCGATCCGGGGCTTAAAATCAATTCAGCACCAAGAGAGGCAAGGAGATGCCTTCTTTCCACACTCATGGTATCAGGCATGGTAAGCAGCAGTTTATAACCTTTCGCCGCACATACAAAGGCTAAGGCTATTCCGGTATTCCCACTGGTCGGCTCAACAATGACTGTGTTCTTTTTAATCAGGCCCTTTTTTTCCGCCATCTCGATCATGCTCAGACCAATACGGTCTTTTACACTGGCACAGGGATTGAAAGATTCTAGTTTTGCAACCACCTGGGATTTCAAACCTTTTGTAACCTTGTTCAGTCTTACAAGAGGTGTGTTACCAATTAACTGGGTAATATCTTTTGCTATTTTTGTCATTTTACTTACCCTCTCTTTAAGTAAACTACCACCCGTGAAATGGGTGGCTTTATTTTACGGCCAAAGTCCGTCAAACAAAGGAAGCACGGAAGTGCTAATGTTTCCTTTTGCGATCCCGTGCAAAGCACGGGGTTTTAAAAGCAAATAATGAGAACAACTACGAAGATCACGAAGAATAACAAGGAAAAATAAAATATTTTTCATTTCTATATATTATAATCAAATGGATGTTTCATATCTTTCTTGACCCCCATACTCTTCGCTCTTTCACAGAGATCTCTGATGCTTACGGAATTAAAATATTTTGTGATTTTCTCTCCCGCTTCTTTCCATACTTGTTTGGTAACACACTGTTCTGCCCTGCTGCACTTCTTATTATTTTCATTTTCATCTTCAACACAAAAAACCGGGTCAATTGGTTCCTTCATTGCTTTAATAATGTCTCCCACAGTAATTTTACTGGGATCTCTAGCTAAAACATACCCTCCTCCTGGTCCTCTCACGCTGTTAATAATATTCGCTCCCTTTAATTTATGGAATATCTGCTCAAGGTATCTTGGAGGAATTTCCTGTCTTTTAGAGATGTCTTTTATTTGTACAGGCATACCTACAGAATTATAGGCAATATCAAAAATTGCCCGGGTCCCATATCTACTTTTTGTTGTCAGTCTCATAGTTAATCATCTCTTTCAGTTAAAAGTGAAAGTCTCTTCTTTGCTTGTGGCAATTAAAACACAGATTCTTGGTTTAACAAATATATCCTGCCATTTATTATAATATTTTACCTTTTACGTCAAGTATATTTTGCTGTATGAATATTAATTTAACAAAATGGGGGTAAATAAGAATTTTTTGGGCCCCCGAAAAGACTAAAGATATCTTATTATTCGGGCTATTTCTCATGCTTTCTCCAGATCCACCATTTTAATGCAAAATATTCTGTTAAAATATTCTTGACAATAGAGGGTTCGTATGGCATAATTAATGAAAAAGATATTCATAATCATATTTAATATCATGACGCAAACAAAAAAAGTTTTCATAGAATCCCTAAAGCAGAAAAACCTTAAGTGGTCCCAACAACGGGAGTTTATTCTTGATCTTTTTCTCACCACTCAGCGTCATGTGTCAACTGAAGAACTTTATCAAATAGCGGTAAAAAAATTTCCTCAAATAGGTTATTCAACTGTTCATAGAACTCTCAAACTGCTCTCTGAATGTGGTCTGGCCTCTGAAAGACACTTCGGTGACCGCTACACCAGATTTGAGAAAAAACAAAAGGACCAGCACCATGATCACCTTATTTGTACTCATTGTGGTAAGATTATCGAATTTGAGTCTAATAAGATAGAAAATCTACAAGAAAGCATAGCCAAGCAGAAAGGATTCAAGGTCACCCATCACAGGCTGGAGCTCTATGGACTTTGCAGTCACTGCAAAAAGACTACTAAAGTGTGAGACAAAACATGCCGATATATTTTTTAAATGAATATTGATAATGACCATCATAATCTAATTCATAATATCAAAATGGAAGCAGATGATATAACGTAAACCTAAAAGAAAAAAGGTTTTTTTTGATATAATAATGAAAATGATTATCATATTCTAGTTTAATAATAGAGAAAGGAGTTACCGAAATGGCACCTAAGAGATTAAGCGAGCTTGAAGTAAAAGGATCTTGTCAGGTAGTTAAACTTACCGGTAACAAGGCAATAAAAAAGAGACTGCTGGAGATGGGTTTTGTCAAAGGAACTAAAATCTATGTTGAGAAAGTTGCCCCTTTGGGAGATCCCATGGAGCTCGTCCTTAAGGGTTATCACTTATCCCTGCGA
>JAZFSJ010000087.1:0-5824 GCA_036446115.1 Thermodesulfobacteriota bacterium
ATAGTGATAAAATCACCTATGCTTTAAAAAAGCTTAGAGAACACAGAGGGGGAGAAAGTAAAATATCTTTTAACTTATTGATATCTAATATTTTCTCTGTGTTCTCTGTGGTTTGTTTTTGACAAAACTCTTAAGGCCTAAAGGAGCACACAGCATGATCACTATTTCAATGAATGGAAAGAAATACCAGGCGCAGGAAGGAGAAAACGTTCTTAAGGTTGCTCTACGGGAAGGCATTGAGATACCCTATTTGTGTTATCAAGATACCCTTTCACCCTTTGGAGCATGTCGGCTTTGTATGGTTGAGGTCATAAATGGAGGAAAGCCGGGACTTACCACTTCCTGTACCTTACCTGTTGCAGAGGGGCTTACTCTAGAGACACAATCAGCAGAAGTTGTCAGGATAAGGAAGGTTCTTCTTGAACTCTACCTTTCAGAGGCACCGGGTTCTCAAAAGATTAGTGAGTTGGCAAAAAAATACGGTGTGGATCATTCAAGGTTTACACATATTGATGTTACTGCAAAAGGAGACAGGTGTACACTATGTGGCCTGTGCGTGAGGGTGTGTGATGAGATTTTGGGTATTGGTGCAATAAATTATGCTGGTCGAGGGACCACTACCAGCATTAATACCCCCTGGTATGAAACCTCAAGTTCTTGTATCGTGTGTGGAGCCTGTGAATATGTATGCCCTGCAGACGCAATAGATATCATAGATAAAGATGATGAAAGAATCATGGAAACCTGGAACAAAACTACCCTGAAGCTTAAGGAATGTGAGGAATCCATGAAGCACTTTGCTACTGAACGGTTGGTAGAGCTTGTAGGTAGTAAAAACACAAATATTCTTAAGGAACTGGAGGGGCTCAGTCCCGATGCTAAAATGAGAAAAGCAGCCGCTGAATTTCTTTTCAAACCCAAAGAAAAATAGATTGTTGACTCTGGATTACTGAATCCAAGATTATTGTAGTAATCTATAGTTCATAATCTTACTTACTGATCCTTTTTGTCTCCTACGTCTTTCATCCTTTCTCTTGCATAGTGGATCATACATCCTGTACCATGATACTATTTCATAGATATTTTAATACTCTTTATCCAAGATGAAAGTTCTTCTCATTTTCCCTCCCATTTCTGATCCTCGGGGACCTCATTTAGCACTGGCCTGCCTTGCAGCCTCATTGAGACAAGAAGGACATGATGTTGAACTTCTAGACCTGGATCTAGAGGTGTCTCTTAAGCTTATTGAACCGGAAAATATTACTCTGGCTTTAAAACGATGTAAAGATAAGATGGCGGAGATAGACCGGAAACAAAAGAAGGGGTGGGAGGATGCCTCCTACTGGCACGATCTCTTTGAGGCATATCGAGGATGCAAAGGACTTCCTGCAGAAGTGAGTAGCGCCCTGGGTATTTTAAGGGGTGATGATTTTTATAACCGGGAACGCTTTAAGTGGGCAAGAAAGACTGTAAATAAAGCCCTAAATATCATATCTGTTTCTACCCATCCCAAACTAAAATATCAGATGGACGGGCAGGTTTTTGAAACTGCTTACCGTGATGACCGCTTGGCCGATTTAGAAAAGGCAGTGTCAGATGACGACGCCAATCTCTTCGGGCAACTCTATGATCAACATGTACTTCCAGAGATATCTGAACTCAAACCATAGTTGATCAACTCCAGGAACTATCTGAGAAGCATGAAACACCTTATTTTCAATTTACGGATGAGTCTTGTCATCCGGATGTTTTAGCTGAGATTTCTTCGGAAATTATTAAACGTAAGTTAACCATACGTTATGTTTGTTATGCCAGATTTGATCCTGGATTTTCTGTTAAGCTTTGTCACCATCTCTATCGTGGTGGTTGCAGGAAGATTCTCTTTGGACTTGAATCCGGATGCCAGGAAAGATTAGATGCCGTCAATAAGGGAATTGCAGTGACGAAGGCAGAAGAGATTCTAAAAAACTGTACCGATGCACATATCTTTTTTAGGGTTTTTGCCATGATTGGGCTTCCTCACGAGACAGTGGAGGAGGCTTATGAGACATTCAATTTTTACAAAAGAAATAGTGATCTATTCGTCTCTCCCTTTAATCATTTTGAATTCAGTCCTTTTCATCTTGATCGCCACTCCTGTTATGGAAGAGAGCCTGAGAATTATGGTATTTATGGCTTAAAGGGAACGGAAGGGACCTTTTCTCTCGGGGGCTGGGATTTTAAAACTCAAGAGGGGATGGATCGCAGAACCTTAAAAAAGGTTTACAGGGATATTACAAGGAAGCTTTATCAACAGCTAAAGGTGGGGGAAAAATATAGTGGTTGGGAAGAGTATTCTCTGCTCACCATTGATCACTTTGAGTAGTTGATAAAAATAAACCTTAGGAAAAACTTACCGGCAGGTGCCGAGAAAGCCCCGCCTTGACGGCGGGGATGACTCGGCACAATTTCTCGTATTTTCTTTAGATAGCTTGGGCTCACCTAACTATAAGGGTAGACCGCTACTAATCCTCCGCACCTCTGGGTGCGGCCTGTAAGATGCAATCAATTACTGTCGCGGCGAATCGGCCACACGAAATAAGTGTATGATGTCTTATCTCGGAGGCCCACCCATCCATCACCACTGCATAATACCCACGCGTTGTCCGTATCGGAAGTGCTGGTCCAGAAACAGTTGCCCTGTATATACAAAAATGGTGTAAGCGTCGTTCCCCCAACTAATGTCCAGTCAACAGGCGGTCTTCCTTCCTCCCATGTTGTAGGTGGCTCTGTGCCTAGCCCTTGCATTTCCTCTTTAGTGGGCATGCGCCAGTCGCCTGGGTTTGACCCGTCACTTAATGTGCCTTCAAACCCGCAGTCACCATCACTGACCTCAGCTATAGCACTAAGGGCAGCGTCCCAATCCATTGATTCAACACAAGTGGCCACCTTTAGCCAAGTCAGGCCGGTGAGAGAGTCCGTTACCGTGCCGTCGTCATTATCAATGAAACGAGATGATGTGCTCGCAGTAGTCGTGGTAGTTGTTTGATCTACTGTAGTAGTTGTCGTTATTATGGTAGTCGTGGTAGTTGATCGACGACCATATCTTTTAGCTTTCAGGGTTACCTGCTGCGGTTCACCCGTATACACTACAGATTGGATGCCCAGATTATAACCGAGTTTGAATACTACCACCAGATATTTTCCCTCTGACTGGGATTCTTTCTCTATGTTAAACCATCCCCCCACATTGGTTTTTTTCAATGCAGGAAGTGAAGGCCCAATAACCAGTACCCTGGCATCTTCCACGGGACTACCTGTCCCCTCCTCAATAATTCGACCAGAGAGGAAAGAGGGTACCCCGTAGATTGTACCCCTGACATCACCCTGCATGTCTGACCCTATACCTGTAGCAGTTGATAAAAGGGGGAAATCATTGGGGGCATTCCAGTCATACCAGGTAATAAGAAACCTTTTCATGACCGGATCATAAGCCATTTCAGGGTGCATTTGAACATCGGGCGAATCACAGAGAATAATTTCATTACCTATTGGACGACCAGAGTTATCCAGCCATTGTCCATAAATGTCAGCTTCGTCTGAAAGAAAATAGTAGAACCCAGGATCACTTGCATCTCGGGTATCAGTCCAGACAATAAAATACTTTTTCTCCTCTTCGAGATAGTACGGTTCAACGGTACCTTGCATCCCTGGGGGATCTGCAAGAACAAACTCCTCTCCCTGAAGAGTCCCGTTCGGGCCGACAATCCTTCCCATTAGACCGTAATCGTCGAGCGGGGGTCTGTCATCTCGCCAGGCGACAAGAAATTCATTCTTGTCAGAATTGTAACAAGGAACCGGAACCCGCTGATCTGCAACACCAGGTGTGTCCCAGTCATCCATGACGGCAATTTCAGTAATCATATCTCCATTAGAAGCATCCAGCAATGCCCCATAAACATCACATGGGTCATACATCCAGTCAGATACATTCCTGAAGTCTTCCCACACAACAAGGTAGGTATTATTAGTGGGGTTATAGGCTGCGTAGGGGGCGTAAAAATCACCCACCTGGTTGCCGACCGGAAAAGGCCCGTGGAGTACGTTTCCGTCTTCATCCAAAATGAAGCCAAGATTATTCAGCCATTCACTGAAGACATTTCTATCATTGTAGACGAGCAGGTACTCGCGGTGTACAGGATTAAAAGTGATCGTGGGAAGGAAGGCATTCACATCGTCGGGACGTACAAGTTTAGGGCCGTTCAGAATTTCGCCGGTACTGTCCAGGATAGCGATGTTTTGCTGAGTGGGTTCACCTTGCAGTCCTCGAACAAACTCTAACATGTACTCGTTGCTAAATTCATTATAAGCAAGTCGGGGTACTTGCTTGTGCCCAACCTCAGGCGGGCTCCATTGTAATGTATCCCCTAAGAGCATGCCTTCAGGTGAAACTCTCTGCCCGTGGATACTTTGAAAGCTATTCGTGCACTCATAGTCATCACCCGGTGCACAATCAACCCTCAACATACCGCTTGTCCGCCAGACAACCATAAAGTCATTTTCAATCGAGTTGTATTCAGTATAAGGATACCACTCATAGCGTTGAGATGCACTGATATCAAAATTATACTTGAGCACCTCCATATCTTCCCATCCTGCCCTGACAGGAGGAGCCAGAAGCACTATTATGAGCATGACGCAAAACACTGTATTGCAAAAAACATTTTTCTGTTTCATTTTGTTATCTCCTGTTTTAGTTAATAGGTAAATGACCATTATTTAATAGCCTCCAAAGGGAAGTCTACCAATTTCTCTATCACCTCCTTCATTAAAGCTCAAAGTTAAAGAAAAACTTCTTCATCTTAGTAAGTTCACAATACCGCTTCAGCACAAGTAATAGAATTGAAACTTTCCGTCCTTCGATCGCACTGAGTTTTGCTTTATCAGCATTTATTTAATCTATTCTATACACATATGACGTCTCGTACAATAAGTCAAATGGTTTTCTTGTTATCATTTAGTTATAGTGGAATAAAGTATACCATCTCTTGTGTAAACTGTGCTATGAGCATCGTCCAATTAACTATTCGAATATTTCAATCTCAGCCGTACCCTTTAGTTCATCAACGTATTCCTGATATATTCTTTGTGCCTGCTCTGTTTTTGCCACCTTTTCAACCTGGTCTTTTATTTCCTCAAATGGAGGCATAAACCCTTGATTCCGGTGCTCATAGAGCTTGATCAAATGTAGACCATCTTTACTTTCAACGGGCTGGCTTATTGCATTCACTTTAAGCTTGAAGGCAGAAGTTTCCAGTTTAGGGTAGAGTTGGCCGCGGAAGTAAAAACCCAGATCACCCCCCTGTTTTGTGGAAGTGCATTGTGAGTGTTTTTTTGCAAGCGAACGAAAATCTTCTTTACTTTTGCGAAGTTTTTGCAGTTTCTTTTTAGCCTCTTCCCATTTTTTATCATCAGCATCTTCAGTAATTTTAATAAAGATGTGGCCAATGCTTACAGATTCCGGCTGTGCAAATAACTGACGATTATTCTCATAGAATCGGTGGACTTCATCGCTTGATAGTTGTTTTTTCCTTTCTTCATATCTTGTGGAAGCTACCTTATTTACCAGCATATCATATGCCAATCTATCCCTGTAGGTTTCTATAGTGATGCCATCTTTTAATATGTCGTCTAGAAAAGATTGATGGGAGGGATAGTGTTTTTCGGAATCCTGCATGATCTGATCGATCTCTTTTTTAGTCACCTTTATTTTATTTCTTACGGCTTCCTGATGAAGCAACTCTCGTTCAACCATCTTTACTAACATGAATTTTCTTACATTATG
>JAZFSJ010000088.1:0-2892 GCA_036446115.1 Thermodesulfobacteriota bacterium
TAATATCGAGGCGTCTTGCCAGGTCCGGATTTATTTCAATCCAAGACTCATGGGTGAGCCTGTGAAGCCCTCCAAATATTTCCTGCAGGTAGGGTTGGTTAGCTCCTCCCCCGCTTCCTAAAGATGCAGTGGGGAAAGGAATGAGCATAAGGGGGAAACTTTCTTTGCTCCCCTGGTAGCGAGGAGGTTCATAGTGGGGAAGATATACTTGATCTCCCCGATCAATCGTGTCCAATCCCGATACCATTTTTTCAGTTAAAGCACTTACGAATTCTTTTTTCATGATTTGAGAGAAAAATTCAAACTTCTTAGAAGGGGTATTAAGTTCCTTGTCTAATGTATCAAAATGATATTCTGTTTCCCACCAGCCACCTTTATCCAGCAACTTCTTCCAGAATTTCTTGGAATAGGTTGAAACAACCGACCCTTTACCAGACTCTTGGATTCCCCGAATCCTTTCCTTGATAAAATGTTGGGAATCTTTCCAGGGGAGGGCAGTAGCAAGGGGATTACCCATCTTCTTAGCCAATTGTAGTATGAAATCTCCGGTATTGAGGGTATTGTATAGAGGATCTACCACAGGCTGCCTTACCCCAAAGGCGGCTCTTCCCAGGCTGGAAGAAACCGAGGTGCTTTCCCAGCGTTCCAGGAAGATTGAATCCGGAAGAATGAGATCGCAGTAGAGGGCGGTTTCGTCCATGAAGGGGGTAAAATTAATAATAAAAGGAATTTTGGCAAGGGCGTCTCTAAAAGATGCGGTGTCTACCCGGTTAAAGAGGGGGTTGGTATGATAGATCATCAAGGTATCAATGGTGTAAGGGCTTTGCTTCAAAACTGCCTGGGGAAAATTCCCCACTGCAGGGGAAGCAAAAGGAGATGAGGAATCTCTCGCACCATCGATACGAGGCATAGAAAGTCCCTGTTGAGCTGTAGTATCTGCCTCGGGAAGGGGAAAATTGGTGAGGGGTGGTTTTCTTTGGAAGAGAATTCCACCAGGGGTGTTGATGCTACCCGCCAGAGCGTTGAGGCAGTAACATGCCATGGCATTATACACACCGTTACTATAAAGGTATGAGTTGTGACTGCAAAGTGCCAGGGCTGGAAGATGACCTGCAAATTCTCTTGCCAATCTGATAATAGTATCAGCAGAAACTCCCGTGACGGAGGAAACCTGCGAAGGGGAGTATTCTTTTAAGATTATATTTTTAAAACCGATGTGTTTTTCTCCCGACCCATCTTCCCAATCCTCGAAACCAAAGGTGTGCTTTTCAACAAATGAACGGTTGTAGAGGTTTTCTTCTATCATCACATACGCGATTCCCAGCGCCAGTGCCCCTTCAGTACCAGGTTTGATGGGAACCCATTCATCGGCTTTTGCCGCAGTGGTGGAAAGTCGGGAGTCGATTGCAAGCAGTTTTATCCTTTTTCCAGGCTGATTAAACCTCAGCTGTTTTAGCGAATTGAGCAAAGGGATGCAGCTGTTGGGACTTTGTAAAAACAGATCACCGAAGGCAATAAGATATTGGGTATGGGTGAAATCATACCCTTTATAATCCTCATTGCCGTCCAATAAATAGTGTGTCTTAGTAACGCTTTCATCGGATAATGAAGGACACCAGATAAGATTTGGTGAGCCATAAGTTTTCAGAAACCGATCAAGGAGGAGGGGAGTCCCTTCGCCTAACCGTCCTGTCAATAAAGAGAGGGCGTGCGGTGTGCCACTTTCCCTTAAGTTATGTAGGTGTTTTGCTACTTCTTCTATTGCCTCATCCCAGGAGATCTCTTGCCAGTTATTGCTGCCCCGGTTCCCCTTTCTTTTCAGTGGAGTTTTGATTCGATCAGGATTATAGAGTGACTGCAGGGCTGCCTGTCCCCTGGCACAGAGAGTGCCGTTATTCATAGGGAAATCCGGATTCCCCTCTAACTTCACGGCATTCCTTTCAACCCTCTTTACCCGCATCCCGCATCCGCCAATGCATTCAGAGCAGATGGTATTAAGGTAACGTCCAACCCGGGGAATCCAGTAAGGTTCATCACTCTTGCTCCTCCTGCTTTTTGCAAAAGCATTAGGCAGGATAAAATTACTTAGGGTGCTTATGGTGCAAAATTTCAAAAAAGTTCTTCTCTTTAAATTCATTTATCCATCCCTAAAGAATTATTTATGACAGGACAGACAGTCTTCATCTGCTTCTTCTTTATGATGACAGTCTATACACCAGTCCATGGTAAAATCTTCAACCAGACGTTTTGTCTCCACCAGTTCTTCAGCTTTGCCGTGGCATTCCGCACACTCGATCTCCTTTACCACATGCCTTTTGTGATTGAAAACCACATCGTCCGGAAGAGGTGTATTTATCCGTTTCCACTCTATCTCGATCTTATTGGTGAAGTAGTTGTGAAGTTTTCTTTTTTCTTCTTTCTCTTTGAGATCCTTGTCTGACTTGTGGCAAGAGTAGCAGAGCTCTGTGTTTGGAATCCCGGCCACGGCGTACTCTTTGTAAAACTGGTGACAGTCATAGCACTCAACGTCCTTTTCCTGATGTCTTTTGTGATTGAAGAGGATTGGTTGTTCCACCAAGACTGGAAGTGGTGGGATGGATGCCATTACCACAAAATAGATAGAGACCCCTATAACGATGACTGACACGGATACTACGATCGATTTATTTTTCATTGATTCCCCAAATTTAGTTTACCGCAGAGATCGCAGAGTGCGCAGAGATTTTTAAGATTAAAAACAAAAAAGTTCATTAATGATAGAATCTAGGTATTTGTTTTTTTATTTTTTCAGCGATCTCAGCGTGCTCTGCGGTAAATAGTTAGCTATTTTTTCTTAGCACCGGCTTGTGATTTCTTCTTAAGCTCCTCTTTCTTTTTCAAATCATCCTGAAA
>JAZFSJ010000089.1:0-2515 GCA_036446115.1 Thermodesulfobacteriota bacterium
ACCACTCAACCATTTGACGATGTTTGTATTAAGAGATAGGTTAAAAGAATTATTATAATCTTTGTGTCTTCGTGTCTTTGTGGCTGAATTATTACATAAAATCTTCCATGCCAAAGATTTCCACACTAACTTCTATTGCCATTCGTCTTCTCCATAAATGCTATACCCAAAAATCATCTGTTTTTCTTTGAAAATCGTCTTTTAGACGATTTTCAAAAGGAAGTAATTCCTGTAGAAGCAGATGTCACGTTTGGATGATGGTTTCCGGGATAGTTTAAAAACCTGGAGGGTTTTTGCTTTAACAGAAAGGAGGTGGGAGTATGTTTCAATTAAGCACGGAGCAAAAGGTATGTGAAATAGGCGGTGTTAAATTTGGAGGGCAGCCTGGAGAGTACCCCTGCGTGTGCTGTTCCTCTATCTTCCAAAAAGGTGATAGGGTCTTTGAAGGGAAAAGAAAGGAAGGTTTCAATGAAAAGCGTGCCGAGGAGCTTCTAAAAACGCAAGACAAGTTGTGGGAAGAGACGGGGGTGCCCGGGATGGCCGATATTGTGGCCAACACGAAGGAGGAATTTATAAACTTCATAGATTTCGTGACCTCTGTGAGCGATATGCCCTTTTGCATAGATGCGTGGGTGATGAAGGCCAAGCTAGAGGGTGCTGCTTATTGTGCGGAGAAGGGATTGCTGGACAAGATGTTTTATAACAGCCTCACAGTCTGGGAAGAGGATTTGGAAACGGAAGTTAAAGAGATATCCCAGATTGGCGTCAAGCATGTCCTCCTTGTGGCATTTGACCAGGCGGATCAGATGCCCAGCGGCAGGATTACGGGAACCCAGAAGTTGTTGGATGTCATTGAGAAGGTGGGTGCTAACTTTGAGAGTATTTTCGTGGATACATCAGTCATGAACGGTCCTGCAACTGCCATGTGTGGTCTTGCCAATAAGCTTATCAAGGAAAAATGGGGCTATCCCGCAGCCAGCGCCCCAAGCAATGGTTCCTACATGGATTTGAAAAGGTATAAAGATCTTTGGGGATTTAAAGGCTGGGCAGCGACAGATGCCGCATTAGAGGGTCTTTCAGCCTTTTTCTACCATGATATGATTTTCTCCGGCCCCATGGGTGGCGCAATACGCGTTCTTCCGGCAGTGGCTGAAGCTGAAGCATTCTTGGCAGTAGCTGTCTTTGCTGAGACAAAGAAGCTGCCCGTTGATTCAAACCATCCGCTTTATAAACTGTTTCCTGATTTTGTTGAGCAATTAAAGGCGCTGTAATAGGATATTTTTAAATCTATTTTTAATGTATAAATTTTACTTTAGAAAGGAGGTTTAGTATGACAGAACTTAGTCCAATAGAGAGGGTGACGAAGTTTTGGAACCGTGAACCTTTAGACAAGCCACCATTTTTTTCGGGGATGGGTATGATTATGCTTCCCGCCATAAAAAAGTTGGGTTACAAATTTCCAACCATTCACAGGAATGCTGAAAAAATGGCCATGGCTGCTATCGAGTCCGCCAAAATGTTTAATATGGATGCAGTTTCGGTTCCCTTTGATATGTGCATGGAATCCGAGGCTTTAGGCAACGAGATCAGTCTTTACGAGGATTCGGAGGACATTCTTTACCCCACTATCCCTTATAAAAAATGGGAAGAAGTGGATCAAGTCGAAATTACCCAGGATGATATTGATAATATCATGGATAAGTATCCGATGAACCTGCTTCCAGAGGCCATAAGGATCATTAAAAAAGAGGCGCCCGAGTATCCGGTGGCTGCCTGGCAATTGGGTCCGTTCACCCAGTGTGGCCAAACCATCGAGCTGGATAAGGTTCTGAAGGCGGTCTTCAAGCAAACGGAACTGGTGGAGAATATTCTTGATAAATTCTCGGATATGATCATTAACATCGGGAGGGCGCTTCAGGAAGCCGGGGCGGATTATATTACGTTGAGAGAACCCGGAGTGGCGGCAGATCTGCTAAGCCCGAAGACCTTTAAGGAATTAATTCAGCCTCGGTTAACGCGGATATTGGCTGGGTGGAAACCTCCCAAGGTGCTGCATATCTGTGGATCAACAGATCTTCTGGTCGATATGATGTGGCAATGTTGTATTGATTCAGGGACTAAAGCAATCAGTTTCGATATAAAAAACAATCTGTTGGAATCGCGTAAAAAATTAGGGAAAGATGCCATTATTCTTGGTAATTTTGACGTATTTAAACTTCCATGTGCAGAGGAGACTACTGTAGAGGAAGCTATTGAAGGTATCAAGACGAACATTGACGGGCAGGTTGATGCGGTATGGCCGGGTTGTGATCTCTGGCCTGACATTAAAGAAGATAATTTCAGGGCGATTGAAAAGACGGTCAGAGAATATAAAGCTTGATCAACTCAAGCCGCAAGTAATGAATAAATAATAAATTATTACGTAAGGAGAGTAAATATGGCGACTAAAGAAGAATTATTAGAAATTTTAAAAGATGGTGTGATTAACTACAAAGAGGAGGAGGTGAAAGAGGCC
>JAZFSJ010000090.1:0-2469 GCA_036446115.1 Thermodesulfobacteriota bacterium
ACTTTCTTATACTATATTAATTCTATTCCCTAGATTGTGCGTCAAACCAGGTCGCAAGATAATCAACTTCCTTTGATAGTTCAGTCTTCTGATCCAGGGAAAGTCTCTCAGCTTTGATAGTGTAAAGCCCACGATGTAATGGGTCATCCAATCCGGTTGTGCCCATCAGTTCCTCAAGTTTTCGCACAGATTCCCTAGTTGCGTCGTCAAAGTCATCCCGATTAATATTATGTAAACCATGCGAACATTCGGCAAAGGCATCAGCAATTGATTTGGTATCCCCATCTGGATGCGGGAGCATAAGACTCCTCCGTGCGGTGGCAAACTTCTCACTTGCATATGTGTATTTCATTTAGTTCTCAAAATAGAATATTGTTATTGCTTTAGGTATAGCACATTACTCAATCCGACAAATCAATTCTGTGATAAAGATCAATATGGATATTCGTTTTGGGTCGAAATCGGTCATTCGTCAATGTCTGCTTTGTGCCAAAAGCGGACATTTAAGAACCTCCGTAACCTCAGCATTTCATCTTATTTGCCGTTATACAAAAGTTAGCCTAATAATATAGGAAGAAAATACGACTCTGACAATGGAAACCTGCCATAATCCGCGGTTGCCAATTTTTCTTGGTATTACCTTAAACATTAAACACCTTAAACAAGGAACACGATGCAAGCACCTATCAAAAAAATCATCTTAGTCACCGACTTTACAGACGCCTGTATAGATGCCAGCTATCATGCCATGTTGCAAGCTCAAACCTACAAAGCAGAACTCAAGGCTTTTTATGTATTTGAGCCAAGAGCATTAGGCATTTCAGAGGAGAACTATCTGCCTCAAGAACATTTCATTTCGAATGAAGACCCTGCAAAGACCAGACAGAGAGGAAAAGATGCCCTTAAAGAACTGGCAGACTCTTTTGACATGAAAGTTGAGACTATCTTTGCTGAAGGCTATGCTGGTCAGGAAATTGTCCGCATTACCTCCGAACTCAAAACAGATCTGATCGTTCTAGGAGCACAAAGCTATACAGGGTGGAATCGATATGTTTCCTTTTCTGGAAGTGTCGCGGAATACGTCGTTAAATACGCCTCTTGCGCTGTCTTCTCAATCAGGCAGAGCGATCTTGATAAAGACCACTTTCCACCTAAAACTGGATACCGCGCTCACGAGAAAGCGAGCGCCGATGCCCTATACTAGACTAGTAAATTAAGTTTATGTAGAGGTGTCTTTATATCTTACATTCGCCAGTCTAAGCCTGTCCTTTCGTAACTAGATGGACAGACCATTGTAATAACTCTACACCCTATCCACCGTAACATTTATAGGAATAAACCTATGAATGAAATTCTGCAATACCTAAAAAAGCATGGTGAGAAACTTGATATTGAAATTGCTGTAGCTACAGGCATCTCACTTACCAATGTACGTCTTCAATTGTCAGAGCTTGCTGCCAAAGGAAAGATCATGACATGCCAACTGACTCGGTACGAAAAGGACAAGACAGTTAAGGGAATAAGTTGCCGAATAGCAGGATATATTCCTCCTATGGCACCTGGCAGGAAATCGAAGGCACAGATGATGGGGGCTGATAAAAGTAGAATAAAATTTTAAGTAATAATTAATAATTGTGTATAAAACAATTAGTTCAATTATCTCATGGGTATCTCATAAAACTAAAAAGCATAGCGCATCCGATGAGGGCGAGGAATGCGAGGGGGATTAGGCGCACCCTACAGTATGCGTAAATGGATGGATGATTATTATAGACCGGACAAAGAAAAGAAGGGTATAGGGAGTGAGCATTAGTACAAATGACTGGGAGTTCAGTGGTGCACCATGGTGGGATGATGCCAATCAAGCCATGAAATTCAATCTGAAGAGAGCTGGTAGTTACCGCACGTGTGCAATTTCACAAGTCGCCCTGAACGATTACTTTAAAACAGAAGATTCTAAGGATGCCGCCGTTAAGAACTACCAGAAGCATTCGAGCCAAGTTCGTTTGTTAGCCATACGGCTGATTCAGGACAACTTACCAAATGGAGAAGGGGTATTCTTCATCACATCGGAAATATGCAGAGAACAGTGGCCTATGAATATTTGAAGGACATACATAAATGAACATAAAAAGTGTGGATACACCTTCTACTTGTTACGTGCCGGTTATCTCAAAAATTGAACGTCTGCTTTGTGCCAAAAGCGGACGTTCGTAGAAAGAAGTCTTCATCTACGTCCACGGATTCAATAACAGCTTCAAAGTCGTCCAAGGAAGCCTATAAAGGTCGAATACCTTATTTGAAGCGAGATTTAGCTAAATTTATTGCTTCATCTATGTTGTCCACAGCCATCTCAATACCCATTTTCATATCTCCCCAAGCACTTTCGCTTGCTTGTTCGACCTCATGTAGCTTTTTGTGGGCTTCCTCCCGTTTGCTGTGCAGCGCTTCAATTTGTTTACGGAACTC
>JAZFSJ010000091.1:0-9283 GCA_036446115.1 Thermodesulfobacteriota bacterium
ATGGGGTATCTAAGCTTCACGGGGAGGTTTCCAGAAGAATGTGGAAAAACCTTTGGCCACATCTGCCTGAAAACGATGTTCCCATAACTTCGATTACCAACGGAATTCACACCAGGAGCTGGGTAAGCCATGAGTATGCTGCCCTCTTTCAGAAATATCTTGGCTCGGCATTTGTTGATGAGCCGATGAATTCCGAAATATGGAAGGGAATTGATGATATCCCCGCTAGTGAGCTCTGGGAGCTGAAGGAGCAGCGTCGGAAGAAACTGGTTGAGTTTGTCAGAAAGAGACTGCGGATGCAATTCACCAATAGGAGGCTGTCCCCTTCGGAGATTAATCTCGCCGATGAGGTGCTTGACCCCAAAGCACTCACTATAGGCTTTGCAAGAAGGTTTGCCGCCTATAAAAGGGCACAATTGCTCTTGCGGGAGCCGGAAAGGCTTGCAACAATGCTCCTTGATGCAAAGCATCCTGTCCAACTCGTCATTGCGGGGAAGGCCCATCCTGCGGATAATCAGGGCAAAGAGTTGATCAGGCAAATTATTCATTTCATTCGGGATGAACGCTTCAGGAAGAAAATTGTGTTTCTGGAGGATTATGATATTAATGTTGCCAGATATATGGTTCAGGGAGTGGATGTCTGGCTTAACACACCACGAAGACCTATGGAGGCGTCAGGAACCTCCGGGATGAAAGCCGCTGCCAATGGAGCATTAAACCTGTCTGTGCTGGATGGATGGTGGCCTGAAGGATGTGCAACCGGAACAGGATGGGCTGTAGGACGGGGTGAGGAATATGATGACCACGAGTACCAGGATGTAGTTGAGGGACAACTTCTCTATGATACCCTGGAAAGGGAAGTGATTCCTCTTTTTTACACGCGTGATGCAGATGGACTTCCCAGGGGATGGATTAACAATATGAAGACTACACTTAGAAAATTGGGTTTTACTTTTAGTTCTCATCGGATGGTTGCTGAATACACGGAGAGATTCTATATTAAGGCTGATAACGATTATAGGAAATTAAGCGCTGAGAAATATGCTCTGGTAAAAGAGATGGCTGAGTGGCGTAAAAGGGTTGGAAAAGATTGGAACAAAATAAGAGTTGTCAGTTTGAAAGCAGAGCTTGATGATGAACTCCTGCGTTCAGGTGATGAAATACCGGTAGTTGCTGAAATAGAGCTTGGCGACCTTAAACCGGGAGATGTTGGCGTTGAGCTATACCACGGTCAAATAAATGAGCAGGAGGAAATCACGAATGCGCATATTAAGGAAATGGAAATACGCAAATCATCAAACGGTGTCCATATATACGGGGGCACCATAGTCTGTCAAAATGCAGGGCGTTATGGTTTCGCTCTTCGTATTGTGCCGGGCCACCATGCACTTTCTCACCGTCTCCTACCCGGGCTCATCGTGTGGGCTTAAGGTACAGTTCAGAATACAGATATAGGGTGCGTAGATAGTAGGGGCCAGCATAAAATTTTCTTGATCTTTGACCTTTGATTTTGTTTCACGGGTGGTAGTGTGCTTCTTGGAGGAAAGGTATGGACAAAAAGAAGATTAAAAAGATTGGAGTATTAACTGGAGGTGGTGATTGTCCTGGATTAAATGCGGTGATCAGGGCTGTCGTCAAGACAGCTATTGTTGAGTACGGTTGGAAGGTTGTGGGAATAAGGGATGGCTATGAGGGATTAATTAAAGAAGGAAAAACGCATCCCCTTTTATATGACCATGTCAAAGGTATACTTTCGCTGGGTGGTACCATCCTGGGAACCTCCAATCGCGCAAATCCTTTTGCATACTCGGTTAAACAGGGTGGGAAGATAATAACAGAAGACCGTTCTTCTGTTGTTTTAGAAAAGATAAAAGAACTGGAAATTGATGCCCTGATTGTCATTGGTGGAGACGGTACCTTGATTATTGGCAAACAATTGTATGAGCTGGGGGTTCCACTGGTAGGTGTTCCTAAGACCATCGATAATGACCTTTCAGCTACGGACATCACTTTCGGTTTTGATACTGCTCTTAATACTGCAACTGAAGCTATTGACAAGATTCGTACCACCGCGGAAAGCCATCACCGCGTGATGATCATTGAGGTAATGGGTCGTTATGCCGGGTGGATTGCCCTGCAGGCAGGGATAGCAAGTGGGGCAGATATCGTTCTTATCCCTGAAATTCCCTTTCATCTAGAAAAAATATGTCAGATTGTTAATGAACGGATACAGAGTGGCAGAACCTCCAGCATTGTTGTAGTGGCGGAAGGGGCTAAACCGACAGGAGGGGATGTGGCGGTAAAGATGATAGTCGAGGATAGCCCAGATGCCGTCAGGTTGGGGGGAATAGGAGACCAAATCGCTACTGGCATAAGAGATGAAATACATCTGGAGACCCGAGTCACCGTTTTGGGCCATATTCAGCGGGGTGGAATTCCAAGTGCTTTTGATCGAATCCTCTCTACCCGATTTGGAGTATCAGCGGTTGAACTCCTGGCGGAGGGGAAGTTGGGGAGGATGGTGTGCCTCAAATCTCCCTCCATAGATTCAGTCCCTCTCTCGGAAGCAGTTGAAAAATTAAAAACAGTGGATCCTGAAGGAGAGCTGGTGCATATTGCCCGATCCATTGGTGTGACTTTTGGGGATTAAGAGACTCAAGGCACTTTTCACCGCAGAGATCGCAGAGGCCGTAGAGATGAATAAAGACTTAACAGGTTAACAGAAACAATTATTACTGTTCAATAAGAATTGGCAAGACTTCTTGAGTTTTCCTATGAAACGTCCTTGGTATATGATTTTGCAAAAGCAGGTTTGTAAATTCCCTGATTTATCAGGATTTCTTTTTG
The DNA here is from genome assembly GCA_036446115.1 of Thermodesulfobacteriota bacterium. Lineage (GTDB taxonomy): Bacteria > Desulfobacterota > WTBG01 > WTBG01 > WTBG01 > JAZFSJ01. The sequence goes on from JAZFSJ010000091.1 coordinate 2,848, forward strand.
GACAAGAAAGTTTGGTACCCCAACCCTGCGATGAAGAGAATCACCTCACTTGCTATTATTAAGTAGTGATATTTATGCGTAGGTAGGTGAAGAAAGTGAGAGAAGCCACCGATGGCAAGAATAGCTCCCCAGCAGGAGGTGCTTGCCATAATAAAATAGCGTATAAAAAAGAGGGCGCAGATGCCGGATGCAATAGCAATAGGGATAACCCACACACTCTGTCCCAGGAAGAATATACCAACAATACTGCCGATAAAGATCCCAGCCAAAACCCCTGCAACTCTGATGAGGAATAAGAAACCATATCCTCCTAGTAACCCAATGATAAGAGAACCCATGATTCCTCCCCAGGGCTTATAAAAAATATCTCCTATCCCTAAGCCGATAGTGGCACCAATGACAAAGCCAAAGATGAAAACAGAAAATCTGAATAGCTTAAATCCAAAAAAACAAAGGGCAATACCCACAGTCAGGGCAATAAACCATGTTTCGAAAAGAGAACTGTTGAATTGCTCAATAAGTTTTGCTAGTTGTCCCAGTAGTAATCCAAAGTCTTTTATCATTATCTCATAGAAATAGGGTTTAGGGAGCAGGGGCTAGGGGGGAGGGTACATTGATTCCTAAACCCTGATCCCTAGGTTTTTAATGCATTCTACTGTGCTTATTTTTGGTCCATTTAATCAGTTTCTCTGTAGTGAAAGTGTTAAGGATGTTCCTCGGTTCTAACCACCCACGGCGGGCAACCATAACCCCCAGTTCCATCATCCCCATCTGATCCAGATGATGGGCATCGGTGCCAATAGCCAGCAGGACACCCCTCTGCTTAGCCTTCATACAGTTGATGTCGTCAAGATCCAGTCGCTCGGTGTAAGCGTTAATTTCCAAAGCTGTTCCAGTCTTACCTGCCACTTCTATTACCTGATCTATATCCACCTCATAGGGTTCACGTTCTCCCAGTAGTCGTCCGGTAGGATGAGCTATGATGTGGAGATAGGGATTTTTCATAGCGGTTACAATTCTTTCAGTAATCTGTTCTCTTTTTTGTTTGAAACCGCTGTGGATAGCTCCTATTACCAGGTCGAGTTGCTTGAGTAGTGTATCTGGATAGTCGAGCGTTCCGTCATTTCTAATATCTACCTCAGTGCCCGCGAGTATTTTTATTCCAGGAAGTCCTTTATTTATCCTTTTTACCTCTGCTATTTTTTCTTTTAACCGTATTTCAGAGAGACCTTTCGCGATCTTTAAAGACTGCGAATGGTCTGTTATGGCAATGTAGTGATACCCCAGCTCTTTTGCTTTTAGTGCGATTTCTTCTAATGAATAGGCACCATCGCTATAGGTAGAATGAATATGGAGGTCCCCCTTGATGTCAGAACCTTGGAGCAAGGAAGGCAGGGTGTGATTGAGAGCAGCTTCTATCTCACCTCGGTCTTCGCGGAGTTCCGGGGGTATCCAATCCATATGCAGAGCAGCATAAATATCTTTTTCTCTTTTTCCCCCTATCTTTTTTTGAGAAGAGAATATTCCATACTCGTTAATTTTTAAACTCTTGCGTTTAGCGATTTCTCTTAAACGGATATTGTGGCTTTTAGAACCGGTGAAGTATTGGAGGGCGGCGCCGTAGGAATTTTTATCTACTACCCTGAGGTCAAGTTGGACTCCGGTTGCTGTTACAATGCTTCCTTTGGTGTTGCCTTGGGCTAAAATATCATTGGCCATAGGAAGACGAACAAAGGCATTGATAATGTCCTTCCCGTTTTCCCCGGTAGCAAGGATGTCGATATCGCCTATAGTTTCCTTTCCCCTTCTTAAGGAACCTGCAGCTTCTATGCTCGTTATCTTGGTTAAATCTTGCAATTGTTCGATGGCTTCCCTCGCAGTGTTAAGGGCTTTATCCAGTAGCATCCTTTCCTTACTTAAGGTGTAGAGCTCAATCCCTCTTAGAATGTTTTCTGCCTTCTTTGCTCCCATGCCGGACAAGTGGATAATCCGTTCATCAGTGATAGCCTTTTTCAGGTCATCCACACTTTCGATCTTCATTTCCTTGTGCAAGAGTGCAACCGTTTTTGGACCTAAGCTGGGAATTGCCAGTAGATCTAAGAGTTCATCACTTATGTCCTTTTTGAGTTGCTCAAGTTTGGTAATTTTGCCGGTCTCAAGATATTCTGCTATTTTTTCAGCAGTGCCCTTGCCAATCCCGGTAATTTTCTGGAGTTCCCCAGAGCGTGCTATCTCTTCGATATCGGTGGTGAGATCATTGAGAATACGGGCAGACTTTTTGTAGGCATTGATTTTAAAGGGATTGTCGTTCTTGAATTCGAGCATATCAGCTATCTTTTGAAAAAGTGCAGCAATTTCTCGGTTTTTCATTTACTACTTTTTCCAGAACTCGGGGATAAAGAGGACGATAACGGTATAAATTTCCAGCCTGCCCAGGAGCATGCAAAAGGTAAGGAGCCATTTGCCCAGTAAGGGAAGATGATGGTAGTTCTCCGCTGGTCCTACAGCCGCTAAGCCAGGCCCGACATTTCCTATACATGCAGCAACAGAGCTGATGGCAGTGATGAGGTCTAATCCCAGGAGTGTCATGATAATAGAGCTGATGGCGAAAAGGAAAAAATATAGGAAGAAGAAACTCCCGACACCTTCCATGATTCCAGTGGGTACGCTTTTACCCGCTAATTTTAACGGCACCACCGCGTGGGGATGAATCATGCGATAGAGCTCGCGGTATCCCTGTTTGAGTAAAAGCATAATTCTGAAGCACTTGATACTCCCACCGGTTGAACCAGTACATCCTCCTATAAACATCAAGACTAGGAGTACATATTGGGATAGGGCGGGCCATTCACCGAAGTTCTTTGAGCTATAGCCTGTGGTGGTGATAATAGAGGCAACTTGGAAGGAGGCATGGCGTAGGGATGAAGCTAAACTGTCAAAGAGGTTGAGTCTTAGGTTAATGGCTATGATCAGTGAAGCAATCAGAAATACTGAGAGGAAAAAGCGGAGTTCGCTACTTTTCCAAAAGTCTTTTATATTGCCCAGTAGCAGCCGGTAGTGGAGAGCAAAATTAATTCCAGCAAGTAACATGAACACGATTAATACGATTTCAAAGTAGGAACTATGATAGTATTCGATGCTGATATTTTTAGTGGAAAACCCCCCGGTAGCGAGTGTAGTAAAGGTATGACAGAGCGAATCAAAGAGATTCATCCCTCCAGCACAGAGGAGTAAGACTTCCAGAACAGAGATAAGCAGATAGACTTTCCATAAGGTTCGAGCCGTTTCTGTGATTCGAGGCTTTATCTTATCGGGTGTGGGGCCCGGTACTTCTGCTTTATATAGTTCCATTCCCCCCACGCCTAAGAGGGGTAAGATGGCAATAGAAAAGAGGATGATGCCCATTCCGCCCAGCCATTGGATAAGGCCTCTCCAAAAGAGAATGCTCTGAGGGAGTTGTTCGATCGATAAGCAAATGGTAGCTCCGGTAGTGGTGAACCCTGACATGGTTTCGAAATAAGCGTTGGTAAAAGAGGTGATGCTGCCTGAGAAAATAAAGGGGAGACAACCGAAAAGGGCTACCGTCGACCATCCCAGGGTAACAATAGAAAAACCATCGCGGTGAGATAGCTCTTTCTTCTTCGAGGGAAATGTCCAGTAAAGAAAGCCGCCGAATAAAGCAGTTATGACAATCGAGCAAAGAAATGCAGAGGCACAACCATCTTCATAGATAAAAGATACTACCAGGGGGAAAATCATGGTTAGAGCAAGGGAAAGGTATAAGAATCCAAGAATATTCAGGACGAGGAGAAACTGCATGGTATTACTCTTTAATTTCAGTTCATTGACGACTTCGTAAAAAGTCCATCTGCTGTGTTGCGCTTCATCTTTAGTCACTCCAACGTACACCTAAGTACGCCTCATTCCTAAAGATTCGCGCGCCTTGCATCTGGGGCTTTTTACTTTGTCGCCTAATTTCTGACTTTTTACGAGTTCATCATTGTTTGCTTCTAAAACCCTGTGCTTCGCGCGGGGTCGCAAAAGGAAACTATAGTCACTTTCGTACCTATTTTGTTTCACCCGTTAAGGGCAAAACAAATACACCCGTTTCACGGGTTGTCGTTTACCGGCAGGTGCCGAGAAAGCCCCGCCTTGTGGGCGGGGATGAATCGGCACAATTCATAAATAATCAAATTTAAACTCCGGGATGCCCCGCGCTGTGCGCGGGGAGCATCACTTCAAGCCCTGAAAAAAATAAGGGGACGTTTTAGAATGTTCCATCAAGTCTGAAAAAGTCTTTTGAATCTTTTCGATGTTGGATTACCAGTAATCCATTTTCACCGTTAATGTTTTTTCAACTGAGGGAATGGCAGATGTGAGGGTAAAGATGATGACCCGATCATCGGGAAGAATGAGAGTATCACCTGTAGGGATAATGATTTCTTTATCTCTTACCACAGCGCCGATTATAGCCCCTCTGGGAAATTTAATGTCTCGGAGGGGTTTATTGACCAGGTCGGAAGTTTCCAGGGCAACAATTTCAATAGCCTCGGCATTTTCTTTGTGAAATGAGGCTACGGAGAGTACTTTTCCCTTGCGGATGAATTGAAGGATGCGGCTGATGGCTGAAAGGTGAGGACTTATCACAACATCAACACCGATATTGGATACCAGCGATGTATAAGTAAGATTATTGATTAAAGAGATGACTTTTTTAGCTCCCAGCCTCTTTGCCAGTAGAGAAACTAAAATATTGGTCTGTTCACTTTCAGAAATAGTTATAAATACATCAACATCCTTGATATTCTCTTCCTCTAGTAGCTCACGGTCAGTTCCGTCACCTCGGAGGACGATGGTTTTTTCCAACTTTTCCGCAATTTCTAAACATCGCTGTTCATTGTGCTCAATAATCTTTGTTTTTATATTTTTCTTTTCGAATCTTTGGGCAAGCTCAACAGCAATCTCTCCACCCCCTAAAATCATCACCCGTTGGGTATGTCGCTCTTTCTCCTTAAAATAGTTAGTTATAGTAAGAATTTTACTCGCTTCGGTAACGGCGTAGACCAGATCGTTCTCTTGAATAATATCATCCCCCCGGGGGATAATAACTTTATCATCTCTAAATATTGCGGCGATAATGATATCGTGTTTTTCGTTTTCTTTATCTAGATTTTTTAGCTTTTTCCCAATCACGTAGCTGTTGGGATCAACTTTGATACCAGTTATTCTCACTCTGCCTTCTGCAAATTCCACTACATCGGTGGCATCAGGGATTTCTACCAGCCTGGATATGGTCCTTACCATTTCCTGTTCAGGATTGATGGTCAGGTCTATGTTGAGATTTTTCTCTCCGAGGATCCCTATATCTTGAGCGTATTCAGGGTTTCTGATTCTGGCGATCTTTATGGGGACCTTAGTTTGTGCACTGGCCACCAAACAGGAAATCATGTTCACCTCATCACTGTCAGTAACGGCAATAAGCATATCGGCATCTTCAATGCCTGCCTGCTTAAGGATTTCCACGCTGCTTCCACTTCCATGAATGGTTTGCACATCGAGGGTATCTATGACGTGCTTCACTTTTCTCTCATCTTTTTCAATAACGACTACGTCCATCTTTTCCTGGGATAGTCGTGAGGCAAGGTGATAACCAACTTCTCCTGCACCTGCAATAATAAAATTCATGGTCTGATGGCCGCTATCTTATTAGTGTGTGATGAGTCTTTCTAAAAACCTTTTGGTCCTTTTTCTTATATCACAGTAGTGTTATTTTTTGTGTCCACCTTTACCGGCAGGTGCCGAGAAAGCCCCGCCTTGCTTGCCCGGTTAAATGCGAAGCATATTTAACTAGGGTAAGCGGGGATGAATCGGCACAATTCATAAATAATCAAATTTAAACTCCGGGATGCCCCGCGCTGCCTGCCCGGTTAAATGCGCAGCTTATTTAACTAGGGTGCGCGAGGAGCATCACTATTGTGTCTCTCGCAGGTATCAGAATCTTTCTAGGATAATGTTCATAATCGTGAATATTAAACATTACTGTAGTTTGTTATTATCAATGTGCTATTCTCCGCGTACTCTGCGGTGTATGCTTACTATGAATTTTATATAATAAAAACTATTAGATTTCAATAAAATAGTATCTGTTTTTCCACCTTTGTGCTATACAATTATCGTTTGCGTGAAGCCACCCGTTTCACGGGTGGTAGTTTGCTTATCTGATTATTTACATTGTTTCCAATGATAGTAACTTAAGGGAGATTAAGGTGATGGAAGTGTATGTGATCGGTTCTGGTACTGGTGTCCCTTCCCTGAAGCGGGGTTCGCCTGGCACTGTCGTCAAAGTAGGAGATAGTATCATTCTTTTAGATAGTGGACCTGGAACCTTGAGGCAGCTGCTTAAGGTTGACATTGATTTTAGAGATATTGGTTACCT
>JAZFSJ010000092.1:0-6655 GCA_036446115.1 Thermodesulfobacteriota bacterium
ATCATTTCAGGTAGACCACTCAAAGAAGTAAGAAAACTGGTTGGTATTAAAGAAATCTGTTATGCGGGGAATCATGGTTTTGAAATCTTGTTTCGGAGGAAGAACTGGGTTCACCCCGAGCTGAAAGGGTTTGAATCCAAGTTGGGAAGGGTTGTCCTGGGATTGAAAAACTCTACTAATGGTATTAAAGGAGTATTGGTTGAGGATAAGAGACTGACCGTGAGTGTTCACTACCGTAATCTGGCTGGAACATCTCCGAAGAATGTATTAAAAATAGTTTCCAGGGTATTGGAACCTTATCCTGGGATATTTACTATAAGCCGTGGTAAGAAGGTTTATGAGGTGAGGCCAAGAATTAAATGGGGTAAAGGAGAGGCAGTGGTGAAGTTATCTCAATTGCGTGGTTTCAAAACTATGCCGATGAAAGTGTATATTGGGGACGACCAAACAGATGAAGATGCATTCAGGGTGCTTGGGAAAGGTGATATCTCTATTCGAGTCGGCTATAGAAAAGGCTCAAAGGCTCGATACTTTTGTAAGGGAAGTGATGAGGTTTTACGGTTTCTTGAGGAGATAACACTATTTAAGAATGTAAAAAAACAATAAGCTCATGGCAGCTTGTGAGCTATAGTGCACGCATGATCTTTTCTATTTTCTCATTATTTCAATCAAAGAACCAGACGGGTTAGACTTTTTGGCAGATCGTTCTTTTATCGTAGCCTTGGGGGTGGGTGGTGGGGTGGCAGCGGTAGAATGAGGTTTAGGTAGAGGCATGCCAACAGCTGATAAGAAATGTTCAACCCAGCGAAAGATATTGTTCCTCCGAATATCGGCACGCAGCCTTCTCATCCTACGCATTCGTTCTTCTTTCGGCATCTGGTAGGCAGAGTAAATCCGATCGGCAACCTCTTCAAAATTGAAAGGGTTGACCAGAAGGGATGATTTTCCCATCTGCTGGGAAGCACCAGCAAACTCACTTAAAATAAGAACACCGTTGGTTTCTACTTTAGAAGCACAGTACTCCTTGGCTATAAGGTTCATTCCATCTTTTAAGGGGGTGATGAGAGCTATCTCACTTGTGCGGTAGTAAGCTACGAGCTCTAAACGGGGAAGGCTTCTATAAATATAGTGAATGGGAACCCAGTTATGATAAGTGAATTTCCCGTTGATCCTCCCTACGGTTTCTTCAATGGTGCGCTTCATTTCCTGATACTCTTTCACATCAGTTCGACTTGGAACAACGACCTGAAGGAAGGTAATCTTTTCACGTAAATCGGGATATTTTTCTAAGAGAATCTCAAATGCCATAAGACGTTCCAGGATCCCTTTGGTGTAATCCAGGCGATCTATTCCCAAAACCAATTTCCTTTCAGGCAATCTTTCATGAATATACCACGCTTCATCCGCCACCTCCTTGGAAGAGGCAAGCTGATTAAACCATTCGAAGTCGATGCTGATGGGGAACGCACCAACCCGGCTAACCCTTCCATTATGTTCGATCAACTGATAACGCTGGGGTCCACTTACAAGGGCTTCAGGAAAGAGCCTTCTGACGCAGCGGACAAAATTCCATCGGTCGCGCTCAGTTTGGAAACCCACGAGGTCATAGTGTAAAAGACTGTCAATGATTTCCTTGCGCCACGGTAGTCGCATAAAGAGATCCCAAGGTGGAAAAGGGATGTGAATAAAGAAAGCCTTCTTACGCTTGACTTCCAGTTCGGCAAGATATTTTCCCACAAGGAGAAGGTGGTAGTCATGAACCCAGATAAGGTCATCTTTATCACTGTTTTCGGATACTGCTTTTGCAAATTTTTTATTTACCATACAGTACCTGTCCCAATTTTCTGGTTGGAATTGACACCGATCCAGGAAATCATGGAATAGAGGCCACAGAGTGGCATTGCTGAACCCTTCGTAGTACTGTTCGACTTCTTGGGTGGTAAGAGAAAGTGGTCTTAAAGAATAGCCGATGTTTTTTGATTCTTTTTTAAAAAGTTCTGTATGAGACTGGCTGCCTTTATGCCCATCCCATCCTATCCAGACCCCCCCCCGATCACGGAGCACTGGTGCTAGGGCAGTTACTAAACCGCCGGAACCCTGGGTGAGTTTCGACTTTTTTCCAACTTGGATAATCCTTACAGGAAGCCGATTGGAAACTATAACGATATTTCCTCTTTCCTTCTTCATAGAAACGGACCTTATCAAAATAATTTACTCTGCGCGCAATTGGAATAATATGGTGGTAGTATGTGAGATTTTGACAAGAGGACAACGACTAAGCTTGGTCGAAATCCTCGATCGAACAAATGATGGGTTAATGAAACTATGTATAAAAGAAATGCGGTAAAGGTTTTTACCTTCCAGTTCTGAATCTGGGGGTCTTTGCAACTCCTGCTAATGAGTATCTCTTGGCAGTAGTTAAAAACCGTTCTAAAATCTTCTTACGTATAACACCGACAACTGTTCCTTCTCTCATTACTACTAGCCGGGAGCGATTTGTTTTTTTGAAAATCTCCATGCATTTTTCAAGGCTATCTTCAGCGTCGCAGCAGTCGAGAGGGTAAGACATTACTTCTATTGCCTGGGTTGTTTCAAAATCCTTGTGTCTCAGGACAGCCCTTAAGAGATCTTTTTCTGTGATGATGCCTTTTATCTCTTCTTCCTGCTTGATTAATACAGATCCTACATCCTCATCAATGATTTTTTGAGAAATTTTTCTAAGATTACTGATGGCATCACATATAACTGGTTTAGAAAGCATAATAGAAGATACCGTAATGTCCATATGATTCTCCTAGTTAATTACATTCACAGTATCATATACCGTGAAGATATATCATATATTGTATTTTTATCCTAGCAATAAATTGAATTATTGTCATATCAATTTAACTTTTCTAAAGTTTTTATGATACAAAGCCGATTTATTAAGGGAATGGTCAAGTGGTATAGTAGATAAAGGTAGTGATGGGAGTGGGGGATGAAATCACACAGTGTCATTATTATAGGTGCAGGCCCTGCCGGAATTTTTACTGCGCTAAGTTTAGTAAAAAAAGGGATAAATGATATTATCATACTGGATATGGGCAAAGATATCTTTTCTCGTGATCGGAAGAGTGGGAAAGGTGGAGAGCTTTTAAGCGGGTGGGGAGGTGCAGGAGCCTTTAGTGATGGGAAGCTTACTTTCTCAACGGAGGTGGGTGGATTCTTAAGCGAGTTTATACCTCACAAGAAACTCGTTGGTCTATTGCATGAGGCTGATAAGATGTATCTTAGCTATGGTGGGCCTTCTTGTGTCTATGGTGAGGAGCATGATGAGATAGATGAGATGAAAAAGCTGGCGAAGCTGGCGGGGATGGAACTTGTCCCAATGCGGGTGCGTCACCTGGGCACCGAAAATTGTCTGAGTATCTTGAAAAATATCAGAGAAGACTTAAACGGAAAGCTCGTAGTAAGAACTGAGAGCAAAGTTAAGCATATTCTGCTAGAGAAGAATAAAGTAAAAGGTGTGAAGCTACAAGATGGGGAGGTCATTGGAGGACGCTTTGTTGTTTCAGCTCCGGGTCGTGTGGGATCTGCGTGGATGCAGGGAGAATCGATGCGTTTGAATCTTGCGTCTATTCCCAGTCCTGTTGATATTGGAGTGAGAGTTGAGTTGCCTGCCGCCATTCTCCAGAAGGTTACCGATGCTACCTATGAGCCAAAATTGATTTACTATTCTAAAAGTTTTGATGACCGGGTGAGAACCTTTTGTATGAATCCCTATGGGGAGGTGGTAACAGAGGAGGTTGATGGTATTATAACTGTGAATGGACATAGTTATGCCAATAAAAAGACTGATAATTCAAACTTCGCAGTTTTGGTAAGTAGCACCTTTACCGAACCCTTTGATGATCCTATAGGGTATGGAAGATATATTGCGAAATTAGCTAATCTGTTGGGTAATGGAGTGATTGTTCAGAGGTTGGGAGATTTACTGGAAGGAAGAAGATCTACTAAGCAGAGGATTGATAAGTGCATTACCAGGCCTACTCTCACCTCTGCTATCCCAGGAGATCTGAGTTTTGTGCTTCCTTACCGCTACCTTAAAGGTATTATAGAAATGCTGGAGGCGATGGACCAGATAGCCCCGGGTGTCTTTTCGCGCCATACCCTTCTTTATGGGGTAGAGGTAAAGTTTTATTCACATCGCATCAGCCTGTCTAAAAAGCTGGAGTCGGAGGTTGAGAATCTTTTTATTATTGGTGATGGTGCAGGAATAACCAGGGGCTTGCTGCAGGCTTCGGTAAGTGGAATGATTGCCGGTGAAGAGATTGCTAAAAACTTTAATAGCTAAAACACCATATTTCCTTCCCACGCAGTGGAGGTAACCTTTTTAAGTCCTTTCCTCGCGTAATTACTTACCCGTATAATCAAAAGTGTCTACCTAAAAAACCTGTCTAAAAAAACTTGACAGATGCAAGCAAAACATACTATAGATGTAAGCTGCATTTTTTAAAGAAACACTTTCTGGTGTGAAGGGGGTCCACAATGATTCAAATTGACAGGGAAAAATGTGTTGGTTGCGGAGGCTGTGTGGATCTTTGTCCCGGAACAGCCATATGTTTTGTTAAAGATCGGGCATTTGTTGATGTGGAGTTGTGTTTGGAGTGTAAGACCTGTGTGAATGTCTGCCCGATGAAGGCACCGGATGAAGGGTAGCTTTTGGTAAATTGCATGGAGAAAGAGCAGAGAAATTCTGTCTTTTCCACGTATTATCCATTTATAGAAAGGAGATAAAGTTTTGGAATCAACCATAAGGTTTCAGAAAAACATGATAGAATGTTCTATCCTTGAAAAAGGGAGAGGAAAGCCCTTCCGTCCTGGAGATCACCGGGAGTGGACTCCAGAGTGGGATAGAGAGAGGTGTATCCGTTGTGGATTATGTTATGTCTATTGTCCAGATGGTGCTATATACCGTACCGATGACGGCTTTTTTGATGTAGAGGTGGAAAAGTGTAAAGGGTGTGGTATTTGTCATCGAGAATGCTGGGTGGGAGCTATCAGCATGGTAGAGGAGGAATAAATATGGATAAAATGAATCTTTATGTTCCAAATTTCCTGCCATTTAAAGAGTACTTCATTCCAGAGAAAAATCAGGCTTGTCCTGGATGTGGACTTGCCCTGGCTGTCCGCCAGACTTATAAGGCATTAGAAAAACAGATAGAAAAGGCACTCTGGCAGCCATTTATGGAAGGCGGGACTTTTGGAGGGACCGCCGATATTTTTGGAGTAGGAAAAACCGAGGTTTCATTTTTAAAGATTCCAAAAGGCAAAGCAGATCTCATACTTTGCCTTGATAATGAGGCAGGAGGTTCTTTGAATGAGTCACTGGAAAAGCCGATGGTGTCAATTGCCGTTGCCGAGGGTTTTCCCTACGTAGCTACTGCCAATCCCAGCTACCCTTTTGACCTTTTTGAGAAAATAAAAAGGGGATTTCAGACCGAGGGTAAGGCCTATATCCATATTCTTTCCCCCTGTCCTCAGGAGTGGCAGTATGATTCAGAACTCACTGTAAATATAGGACGTTGGGCGGTTGAAAGCAGGGCCTTTCCCCTTTATGAAGTGGGTGGTGGAGTGTACCGCTTGACTCTTGAGACGCCAAAGCCCCGCGCGCTCGCAGAGTATATTAAGGCTCAGAAAAGGTTTGAGAACCTTTCAGAGAAGGAGATTGAAGAGGCTCAGGCTTTGGTGGATAACGGGTATAAGAAATTACTTGATACTATTCAAAAATATATAGATACCACGGGATAGGGGATTTTTCCCTTGTAATCAGTAATGCTTAAAAGGAGCTAAGTGATGTCAGATCTACAATGGGCGCCTGATGGAACAAGGATGTTTAAAAAATTATTGGATGCTGTTCCTGAGGCTATGAGAGAGATGGTTAAACCGCAGCTGCTAAAATTTTTGGCTGCCAAAGCTGCTGGAAAACCGGTGAACAGTGAAGTAGTTACCAAGATGGTTCAGGAAGATTTACCGGAGCCTCAAAGGGGTGTCATCATGCAGGCCCTGGGGATTAAGGAACCCGCTGGAAAGAAGGTTGAGAAAAAGGAAGCTGCTCCTCCACCCGAACCTGAACCTATAGGAGGTTTAAAATTAGAGATTAAAGATAAATGGGCGGGTAACAGTAAGGACATGTTTGAACGGATGATCCAGGAAGTTCCGGAGACATTAAGGGATGTCTTCCGTGTAAAGCTTATGGATATTATGAATAAAAAGGCACAAGGGGGAGTTTACCAAGAGAAGTATGTAGTAGAAATTGTCAAGGAGATAGTTCCCGAGCCTTTTAAGAGTAATATACTCAAGGCCTTTTCTACTATTGGAGGTATAGATGTAAGCGCAGTTGAGAAGATAATCGAAGACTTTCCAGGTGGTGAGGAATCCCTTATTTCACTCATGCATGCCATCCAGGCTCAATTCGGTTATGTGCCTGAAGAGGCATTGAAAATGGTGAGCCAGAAAAAGGATGTCTTTATGAGCACCCTCTATCGCCTGGTCACCTCTTATCAGGCGTTTCGTACAGATCCTTCCAAAAAGCATACGGTAGCCGTATGCAATGGAACGGGGTGTCATCTGAAATGTAGTGGTGCGATGCTCAAGCGGCTTGAGGAAAAGG
>JAZFSJ010000093.1:0-4497 GCA_036446115.1 Thermodesulfobacteriota bacterium
CATACTTAAGATGTTGTTATTACTACGATATTTCATAATACATGATTCTCAGCTTTGCCTTAGAGTCATAGGCCGATCAAACCACAGTAAATGTCTACTGCAAAATCTAGGATTTAATGAGGTTTTAGCACGGAGGTTTTTTCACTGTTTTTTTACTTGACAATAATCTTTTTTCGTTATTTCATCTGAATCTTATCAGGGGTAAATACACCAGATACCTATCCGAAAGAGTTGTAAACTAATACATTGAATAAGGAGGTATTAAAATGTCAGAAGAGTATACTTTTCCACCTTATGATGAAGAGATCAGCAAAATTCTGAAAAAATTTGGTGGAGAGCGAATGGAGACATACAATGGTGAAGATGTCACCCCTCTGTGGGACTTGAAAGGAGAAGGTTTAGCCTGGAGTTTTAAATACCTTTATGCAGCTCCCAAGTTAGAAAAAATAGTCCATGCGGTACAGTCTTATAAAGACAAACTTATGGTCTATGGGACCATTATCTGGCCTGATGATACACATGCTCTGCCCATTTACTCAGCCTTCTGGGCCGAAAGTGCCAAGGGAAGCTTCTTTTTGCTGGATTACTACCCCATAGCCGATTGTATTTGTGATATTCCCTATATGGAAAAGTATCTGGAACCACTTGAGGATATCTTTAACAAAGGTATTGAGTACTACCCAGATCAAGGGCCAGGAAGAAATCCCAACTGGTACCGTGCCTTGCTCTCTCCTTATGCCATTGCCGCTGATATTTTCCCCGGCGCCAAAGCAGATCAAAACCGTATTTTAGAGCTCATGACTGGTTACCTCAATGTATACCACAGCCTCTGGGAAAAAGATGAGCCACGAGACCCGGAGTATATGAAAACTCTGATTGCCCGTAGGGAAGCTATGAGGAAGAACCTTCGAGATAAGGACCCTGGCGGATTTATGATGGAAAAGGCGGTGGGGGAAGAAGTGGCTGAATTAAGTATAAAAGCATACTTTTGAAAAACGTGTAAAATTTCTACTTCTATCTACTCGCTTTCAATCTGTTTTTAATCGGCATCCTGCCTCGCAAGCCCCGCCCCATGAACGGGGTTAGAGTTATAGTTCAATTTCTCTTACTGTTTTAAACCCTTCCCACACGGCTTCCATAATCCTTTCAGGTTTCACGCAATCACCAACACTGAAAACATTAGTGCTGGAAGTATTTTTAAACGACTTGCTAAGCTCATTTTCCGGTATCATCTGACCTGCAAAAACAAGACTGTCAACGGAAACCTTACTTTCTGCACCGCTTTGGTCAACCACAACACCATTATTCTCCACTCTGACTGGAACTGTCTCTGAAAGCACATTGATTTCAGCAGCCTTTATCATCATGAGCAGTACGTCGCGGTTATTGTGGTCGTAGAGGTCCTCTGCCAGTGATCCAGCGACCCGCCTTGTGCTGATGGTAACCTGTTTTCCCTGGCGTGCTAGATAAAGCGCGGTTTCACAGCCGATAACACCGCCGCCCATGACAAGTATTTTATCTCCTTTCGGTTCCACACCGCTTAGTACCTGGATCACTGTCAGTAAATTGTCTGTTGTACCATTGTCAAATGGAGGAGACTCCATTTTCGCTCCTGTAGCAAGTATGACATAATCTGCACCGAAATCTTTGACATCCTCGGCAGTTGCCTTTTTATTAAGCACGGTATTTATTGGTAAACGCTGAACAAGTCCTCTAAGGTAATTTATGTAATCTAAAATATCATGCTTGAAATCCGGCTTTGCCGCCGGCCAAAGATTTCCGCCCAGCTTCTCAGAGGCTTCCCATAGGGTAACATCGAAACCGCGTTTTGCCCCAACACGAGCTGCTTCAATACCGGCCGGTCCACCACCGACTACCAAGAGAGATCTTTTCTCTTTCAGCGGAGTTAATGCCCACTCTATTTCGTGCCCGCAGGTGGGGTTTAACGAGCAACTGGTCGGCTGTTGGGCAATCATTTGCCACTTGCAGCCCTCATGACAGCCTAAACAGGGAACTAACTCATCGGTCTTCCCGCTTTGCAATTTATTTACCCATTCTGGCTCTGACAATAATCCTCTTCCTATTGCAATAAAGTCGGCCTTGCCGTCAGCCAATGCTTTTTCTGCCACTTCCGGGTAGTGCAAACGGCCAACTGTAATGACCGGTAGAGAGCTTACCTGTTTGACTTTTTCGGCAAGAAACACCATGCAGCCTGGAGGTGAATACTGGGGAGGATGCGGCCACCAGTGTGTTTCATAGCAGCCGGCGTCAACATGCAGTGCACTAACTCCCATTTTCTCCAGTTCCTGGGCAATCCAGAGCCCTTCCTCTTCTTCTCTTCCACCTTCAAGATAGTGGTTGATACCATAGCGGTAAATAATGGGAAAATCAGCACCGGCATCGCGTTTTATTGCTTCGATCGCTTCACGGGCAAAGGTGAGCCTCTTCTCCCGGGATCCACCGTAGCGGTCATCACGCCTGTTCCAGAGACCGGTCATAAACTGATCCAAAAGATATCCCTCGTGACCGTGCAGTTCAACACAGTCTGCTCTGCCTTCACGGCAGCGCATCGCAGCGTAACCGAAAGACTGAGCAAGCGCTGCTGCTTCTTCAGTGGTGATAGCCCTGGTCAGGGCTTTAGGGTCATTAGGAATAACCGGTGAATAATGTGTGTTTTCAGAGGCTGAAACCGGTTTCACACCTTCTGGTACCACGGGTGGAGGAACAACTCGGCCGAACCCTGCTGTTAGCTGTATGCTCAGCTTACATCCGTAGGAATGAAGTGCTTCTGCAAGTAGACGCATCGAGGACAGATGCTTGTCAGATGCCAGGTTAAACAAACCCTTTGTAAAGGGTTCCAGAGCCTGGGAAACAAATGTGGTCTCGGTGGTGATAAGGCCTACACCACCAGCAGCCCTTGCCTCATAGTAAGCACGATAGCGCTCACCCCAGTCTCCATCAGGTTCATGCAATCCGTGGGCGCCCATCGCTGCCATAACGACACGGTTTTTAATCTTAAGTTTTCCAATATAACCAGGTTCTAACAGTTTCATACTTAATTCTCCTTTTCCGCTTTATCGTAGTACAAGTTTTGAGGGAGCGTAGTTGCTCTAATCTTATCTGTCATGCCTGACACTATTTCTTGTCTAGTCAATGAGTCACGCGAAGAAGTTGCTTTTTAGTGGGGAGAGTATAGAAAAAAGTCTCTAGTATGTCAATAGCAACATCCGAAAAGGCTATTGATACAAGGTATGGTGACATTCACCATGAGCTAAAAAGTATTTTAATAGGTTTTCACTTGCTTTAGAATAAATTAATCAACTATAATACCGCGTGTTACAGTATGAAGTTTTCTAATAATTCTCGCAGTAAAGTAGGGGAGAAATCCCACGAGTCCATACAGAGAGGAATAAATTTACAGGAGATAACTCATGTCTGAAACATTAGAAAAAGTAAAACAGGCTATTGTTGACGGTGATGATGATATGGCGGTAGAGCAAACTGAGCACGCATTACAAGAAGGTGTTAACCCGGTAGAGATTGTCAAACAGGCTATTGTACCTGGTATAGCACGCACTGGTGAGTTGTGGAAAGATAACGTTTATTTCATGCCTGATGTGGTACTTAGTATTGAGGCTTTCAAGGTGGCCATGAGTATGGTTGAACCCAAACTCTCAGAGATTGAAACAGATAAAACCGGTAGATTTATGATGGGTGTGGTAGCGGGTGACATGCATGACCTGGGTAAAAGTATTGTCATCGCTATGCTCACGGGAGCAGGGTTTGAGGTTATAGACTTAGGTGTGGATGTGCCCACTGAGGTCTTCATTGAAAAGGCACAATCGCTCAATCCCGATATTATGGGTGTGGGTTGTTATATGACTACCACTATGCTGGAACTAAAGGATGTGATGAGGGAACTTAAGGAGCATGGCTTACGGGATAAGCTTAAGGTGATGATCGGAGGGGTGCCTACCACTCAAACGTTTGCTGATGAGATTGGTGCAGATGCCTGGGGTAAAGATGCCCTTGACGCAGCAGAAAAGGCCAAGAAACTAATGGGGGTATAACTTAAAAATGAGCATCAGAGGTTTATTATTACGGTCCTTTTTACCGTTTTTAATTCGTTTGAGTACTCTGAAAAGTAAAAGAGGCTCTGCTCTCTTTACTCCCAAGGTGAAAAAAGGCGTGAAACTGGACCCGCAGGATCCTAAAACCTGGTGGATGAGACACATTGCTAAGGTACATAATGGTATGCCGATAATGGCGCAGATGTACGACCATGCCATGTCACTGGCAGGAGTACCAGCAAAAAAATTCTATTCCAATGCTCAGGTCCATGTGCATACAGTTGCAGCAGTGGCTGCATACTATGGTTTAGACTCTGCGACAGGTGGGGGTGATACCTATAACTATGAGGCAGAGGCAATGGGTCAAAAGATGATTTATAGTGAAAATGCCATGCCTACCATCGATTCTCGTAATCCCCTTATCAAA
>JAZFSJ010000094.1:0-2248 GCA_036446115.1 Thermodesulfobacteriota bacterium
AATCGATGGTTTGAAGGAAGGAAAGATCTATTTTTCAAAGACCTGGTCTACAATTTTTTAGAGTCCAAGATTTTTTTTAGTGATCTCTACAGGTACTATAAAAAAAATGATACCATCCCATTTGAACGAATGGATTTCTGGGTTGGTAGTGAGACTAAACAGGGCCCCCTCTGGAGCTTAAAAGACAATTGTCACAAGCTTTTCAGAAAATCTGAATCTAAGATCAGCTTGAGTGAATACCTTTTTGATTGGACAGTTGGATCCATTTTCCACGAAGGGATGAAGCTCAAAGAAGATGTGTATCAATTGGAGGCCTACTTGCCCACCTCCGATACTATCGACACATCTGATGACGGGGAAGAAATTGAAGAAATATTAGAAGAATACTTTACGGTTATTGATAAGGCCTCTAAAAACCTGGATGCTGAGATAGAAAGCATACGGTATCTCTTTTCAAAGGCTGCGGAAAGGCTGAGAGAACTCCTGATTAATCATACCCACGACGGACTGATAATAAGATTTCTTTTAGAAAATAAAAAGCTGGTAGATAAAGCCCTGGGTAAAAACAGCACAAAAGAGATACTGGCTTCTCTCCATCCCCAGCAGCCCGAAAAAATCCACTTCATAGCGGGCAAAAGTTACCTTGGCGGAGGATGGTTTAAGGATGCCGCAAAACAATTCAAAAAGGCACTAAAGATACATCCCAAAGACACCGAGGCAAAAAAATGGCTAAAGGAAACAGAAAAAAAACTACGAGGAGGAAAGAACAAATGAAAGAAAAACTGGTAGGTATTGTGATGGGCAGTGACTCCGATCTACCCATCATGCAGGAAGCAGCCAAGACACTGGATGATTTTAATGTACCATACGACATTACTATATCTTCTGCTCACAGGTCACCTGATGCTACAACGTCCTATGCCAAAAACGCTGCTAAAAAGGGATTTAAGGTGATTATCGCTGGGGCCGGTGGGGCAGCCCATCTTGCGGGTGTGATCGCTTCAAAAACCACCTTACCTGTCATAGGTGTTCCCATAGACTCTTCCTCACTGAAAGGTCTTGATGCCCTGCTTTCAACAGTTCAGATGCCAAGCGGGGTGCCTGTTGCCACCATGGCCCTCGGCAAAACAGGGGCAAAAAATTCAGCGATATGTGCTATCCAAATACTGTCTCTGACGCACCCTGAGCTTAAAAAGAAGTTGGACATGTTTAAAAAGCTTCTTGCCACTGAAACCGCCAAAAAGGCCAAAAAGTTAAAAAAATAATGGCTGAAACAATTTCAATAGATCCCCACCATCCTGATAGGGATGCCCTTTTAAAAATCATTGAATACGTCATCTCAGGAAAGACTATTGCTTTTCCCACGGAGACCTTCTACGCCCTGGGTGTTTCGGTTTACAATGAAGAGGCATTGAAAAAAGTATTTGCAATCAAGGAAAGGGATTACGGTAAGCCGCTTCCAATCCTTATTGAAGGTGAGGTTATGCTAAAAGAAGTCGTCTCTGAGATTCCCCCCCTGGCATCTGCCCTGATGCGGGAATTCTGGCCAGGCGGATTGACCCTCATTTTCAAGACATCAGCCAAAATTCCGCCGCTTTTGACAGCTCATACAAATACGATAGCCGTCAGGAACCCTTCACACCCTATTGCCAGAATGCTGGTTAAGGCTGCGAAATGCCCTCTCACCGCTACCAGTTCGAATATTTCCGGAAGTAAAAGCTGCTCATCAGCAGGCGAGGTTGCAGATAGTATCGGGAATACAGTTGACCTTATCATTGACGGCGGTCAAACTGAGGGTTTATTGCCATCGACCATTGTTGATTTAACCTCCATCCCCCCTAAGATAGTGAGAGAGGGAATCATCAGTTCTAAACAACTAAAAACTTTTTTCTAAGCCTTTAAATACATTTTCACTAATTGTTAACTATTCTTTATCCTTTTCCCGTGTTTTAAATTCCCAGATAAAAATCACCCCGAAGCCCTGCGCTTTCGGGGTAATTCACTGAAACTCAAATCTATTTTTCATAAGAACTCTGCTCCTTCCTCTCAGCTACATTCTCAGAAAATCCTTGCCCTGGTGACTTTGACTGTAGTGGGATTGTAAATTCCCATGATGCTATTACGATCAAGGGTGAATGTGGTAGAAATAATTATCCTGTATGTACAACAGACCCTTGGTGTGTGTATGAGTAAGAGTTAATGTTTTTAAAAAGGGGGGCAGTTAATTTCATTGACAATACAGGGGGTC
>JAZFSJ010000095.1:0-7297 GCA_036446115.1 Thermodesulfobacteriota bacterium
CGTCAATAGTAATTTATGAGTATTTTTTATAACCTGCTAGTGCTTTTTAGTAATAATAACTACTATGGAGGGGTCTAAACAAAAAAACTTAGAGTCCTCAGTATGCTTGTCGTTAAATCTTCTTGACCGGCTCATACCTCGCAAGCCCCGCCTTGCCTGCCCGGTTAAATGCGAAGCTTATTTAACTAGGGTCGGCGGGTTTTAGAGGTATGGATCATAACTAATAATTAATTGTGCAGTGCAGTAAACACCGGGAAGTACCGCCTCGTGAGTGGGAAGATTCACGTGTAGTGAAGGGGGAAGATGGCGAAGTTTATTTTGCAGTTTAACGGTATTACAATTAAAGAAATCCCTATCGATAAGGAAACCATAGCTATTGGACGAGCAGAAAACAATGATATTGTGATTGATAATCTGGCTGTTTCGGATCATCATGCTTTGTTGATACAAGAGAAGGATAAGTTTATTTTGAAAGACATAGATGGTTCTAACGGCACTTTTGTTAATGGAGAAAAAATTGTTCAACATGAGTTGAACGAGGGGGACCGCGTGTTAGTCGGCAAACATACATTAGTCTTCCAGACAAAAGAGAAAGTGAGGGTGAAAGTAGTTAGACCTAATGCTGTGGGGGAATCACGCATCCCGGATGCAGAGAGAAACCAAGACTTTTTCGCAAAGAACCTGGAGCAGAAGACCGAAGAGGAGAAAGAAAGGGAAGAAAAGCGGAAGGGACTAATTTCATACATTTTGGATGATGGAGAGATTAAAGAAGTAATTCTTGAAAAAAAGGTAACAGTTATAGGAAAAGGAGAGAATGTAGATATCAAGATTGAAGGGTTCTTCGTGGGAACAAATGCCTTATTGATCAATAAGGAGTCCGGTGCTTTTTATATCTCCCGGGGGGAAGGGAGGGGCACACCTAAATTGAATGGAAAAAAAATTAAAGGGCACATTAGGTTGAGAGATAATGATTTTATCGAGGTAGGTTCTCACAAGTTGCGCTTTTTAATTAAGGATTTTTAACTGGTTATTACCTTCCTTTACCTTAACCAATCTCAAGGGCCTCCACAGGGTGAATGACCCTGGTCTTCAGTCCTCTTTGATAAATGCCATCCATAAATTGAAACATGCACCCACTGCAGCCAGTTGCTATCATTTCAACTCCCATGGCTTCCAGATTATCCAATTTGTGATTCAGGATGCTGAGTGAAAGATCATAGTGAGTAATATTGAAAGTTCCGCCCATACCACAACATCTGGATGCATTGTCCATCTCTACGAATTCCATGCTGGATAGGGACTTTAATATTTCTCGAGGCTCTTGTGTAATACCCAGGGTGCGGTTGAGATGACAAGGGTCATGGTAAGCAATCTTGGGGAGGGTTGATTCTCTGGAAGGAATTTCTTTCAGTTGCGAGGATATTCCAAGTTCTTTTGTGAGGAATTGAGAAATATCCATAATTTTATGGCTGAAATTCACAACCTTTTTTCGGGTGTCAGTATCGGCATCTTTAAAAATCTGAGGATAGAAGATTTTTAAGGTTGCCGAGCAGGAGGCACAGGTTGTTACGATGGTATCCAGATTAAATTGATCGAAGGCTTCGATATTAGAGAGGGCAAGTTTTTGAGTTGATTGCCAATCTCCTGAGCCAAATGCAATGAGCCCGCAGCACTTTTGATCAGAAGGGATAAAGACGGAGACCCCTCTCTTATTAAGGATGCGCAGGGTAGCATCACCTATCCTGGGAAAGATATAATTGGTGCCACATCCCACAAAGTAGCCCACGCGTCTCTTTTCATTGTCCGCTTTTACTACCTGAGGATGAGAATCGCAGAAAAAATTTTTAGCCAGCTCAGGTATCAAACGTCTCTTGTTAAGGAAGGGTAAGGAGAAACGAAGATTAAGGCCGCTTTCTTTAGGAACTTTTTTTAGTAGAAGACCCCTCAGAAGGGAACCCGTTCGCAGAAACAGATGCATGGTGTGTAAGGAGGTGAGAAGGTGACGGAAGAGAAGTTTCTTGGTAATAGAAAGCCCGCGATAATTTATTAGCTCTCTTTTTGTCTCAAGCAGGATTTCCTCAACCTTAACCTCGTTAGGACAATTTTCTCCGCAGGCATTACATACCAGACACGATGATAGGATGGTTTTTAGTTTTTCGGTGAATTGTATATCACCTGAGGCCAAAGATTCAACCAGGCTCATTTTACCACGCGCAGTGGTAATCTCTGAAAGGGTTTCGGCATAGATAGGACAATGTGCTAAGCAAGTCCCGCACTTAACACACCGTGAAGCTTCCCCACTAAGTTCTTTGAGTGTGCTCATTATTCAAAAATAGTTTTCCGGGATTGAGGATATTATTAGGGTCAAAGAGACTTTTTACCCCTTCCATAAGTGCTCGATTTTTCTTGCCTATTTCCATTTCCAGATAAGGGGCTTTGCTTATCCCTATCCCATGCTCTCCAGAGATGGTGCCTCCAAGCTTAAGGGCAGCCTGGAAGATCTCCTTAACAGCCTTTCGAGCCCGGCTTGCTTCATCAGGGTCGTCCTTATTTATCATCAGGTTGGTATGGATATTACCATCTCCTGCATGACCAAAATTTACATTTATAAGCTGATATTTTTGAGCAATTTTGTTAAGGCGTCTGATGATTTCAGGGATGTGTTTGATGGGAACATTGATATCCTCGTTGATCTTGTGGGGGTTGAGGCGTAAA
Source organism: Thermodesulfobacteriota bacterium (assembly GCA_036446115.1). GTDB lineage: Bacteria > Desulfobacterota > WTBG01 > WTBG01 > WTBG01 > JAZFSJ01. Next base: position 2,716 of record JAZFSJ010000095.1, read on the forward strand.
AGGGCTGGCGATATGGAACGTCTGGCCTTCCACAATTTTTCTTCCTCTTTTTCATTGTGAGCAATTTTTACTTCACTCGCACCATTTTCAGAACAGATGTCCTTTATTATTTCAATTTGCTTTTCGACTATATCTCTGTCACCATCTACTTCAATGAGAAGAAGTGCTTCTGCCTGGGTGGGAAGACCCATGTTAAGATAATCTTCTACGCAGCGGATTGCAGCCTGGTCAATAAATTCAAGAGTCGCAGGAATAATGCGTGCAGAGATAATAGAAGAAACGGTGAGCGTTGCATCATCAATCTTAGGAAAGATGGCGAGCATGGTTTTTTTTGCTTCGGGTAAGGGAAGGAGCTTTAAGATAATTTTAGTGATAATACCCAGGGTTCCTTCAGAACCCACCAGCAGGCTTGTGAGATCGTATCCGGCGACGCCCTTAAGTGTATGAACCCCTGTGTTAATGATCTCCCCTGTGGGCAGTACAACTTCGAGTCCCAGGACATAGTTTTTGGTCACCCCGTATTTTACACAACGTGGCCCACCTGCGCAGACTGCTACATTTCCCCCTATGGTTGAGAATTTTAGGCTTGCAGGATCTGGCGGGTAAAAGAGCCCCAGCCTTTCAACCTCCTGCTGGAAATTTCCAGTAACTACACCGGGTTCGACTACAGCGGTAAGGTTTTCCGGCTCAATTTTTATTATTCGATTCATCTTAGTCAAGGAGAGCACAAGACCTCCTTCTACTGGAAGAGAACCTCCCACGAAGCCCGAACCTGAACCCCGAGGAATGACGGGAAAACGGTGTTGGCTGGCAAGGAGTAAAATCTGAGAGATTTGCTGGGGATTATGAGGAGAAACTACCGCTTCTGGCAAAAATTTCAGATTGGTTGCATCGTAGGAATAACACGTGAGTTCTTCTTTGGTAGTAAGAAGATTATCTTTGCCTACAATGTTGGCTATTTCATTTAGAGACTTCTTTAACATAGTGGTACGTTAACATGTCGAACATTTAGGTATTTTTTCACTTTTAAATGTACCTTTTTATGGTAGGTCTGTCAAGAATGCGTGTGTTTAAGGAGGGGCATTTAGATAGCATTTTGTAGAAATAAATACATAAAAAACAATTACTTGCGTATATGTACAGCCTGTTGGGGAATGGTAGTGCTTTTTTGAAAAGCTTTATCTGCACTACATCCAAAGCTTGTTTTATTTTTCTTGACTTTGGCATCAAAATTTTCTATGTAAACAGCGTATCGATTGTATTTTACCCAGGGCGGTATTTAACCACAGAGGGCTCAGAGGGTAAATTCAATAAAAAAACTCTGTGAACTCTCTGTTTTCTGTAAGTAAAGGATAATTCCCATTATAAATAATTAGCTGTGGAAGACAAAAAATGGTGATAAAAATCACCTATGCTTTAAAAAAACTTAGAGGACACAGAGGGAGAGGCAGTAAAAAATCTTTAACTTATTAATATCTAATATTTTCTCTGCGTTCTCTGTGGTTTGGTTTTGACAAAACTGCTGGTAAAAAAAGGAGGATTTAGCATGAAAGAGGTAGTTGTGGTAAATGGAGTGCGAACAGCGATAGGTACCTTTGGGGGAACTATTAAGAGTGTTTCAGCGATACAACTGGGGTCTCTGGTTATTAAGGAAGTATTGAAAAAATCGGGATTAAGACCAAAAGCGTCAGAAAAACTCCTGGGTTATGCACCGGAGAAGTTGAAGGGAACAGGATTGATTGAGTTGGAAACAAAACATGGTAATTGGGATGATTCTTTAAAGGAAGTTCAGGTTGATGAGGTTATTATGGGAAATGTTCTCCAGGCAGGACAGGGACAGAATACAGCTCGTCAGGCAACGATTTATGCCGGAGTCTCAAAAGAGACAAGTGCCTTTACCATCAATAAGGTGTGTGCCTCTGGCTTAAAGGCAGTTGTCCTGGGGGCTCAGGCAATCCAACTTGGTCAGGCGGATGTGGTTATTGCCGGGGGAATGGAAAGTATGAGCAATGCCCCCTATGCACTTCCTAAGGCACGCTGGGGATACAGGATGGATGTGACTTCGAAAGGTGAACTAGATGACTTGATGGTGTTAGATGGGCTTTGGGAGACATTCTACGGTTATCATATGGGTTGTACCGCGGAGAATATAGCAGAGATGTACGGTATAACCAGAGAAGAACAGGATGAATTAGGCCTTTTGAGCCATCAGCGTGCACGGGCGGCTATAAAGGACGGGATCTTCAGGGAGGAGATTGTTCCCGTGGTGATACCTCAAAGGAAAAAAGATCCTGTTATATTTGATACCGATGAACGTCCGATGGACACCAGCTTGGAAAAGATGGCCCGGTTGAAATCGGTTTTCAAAAAGGATGGTACAGTGACTGCAGGTAATGCCTCTGGCATTAACGATGCGGCGGCTGCCGTTTTACTTATGTCTAAAGAAAAGGCGGAGCAATTAAACCTGGATCCGTGGGTAACCGTTACCTCTTATGCCTCAGGTGCTATTGACCCCGCATATATGGGTATAGGACCCATTCCCGCGGTAAAGAAAGCATTAGAAAAGGCTAATCTTACCGTTAAAGATATTGATGTTATTGAGTTAAATGAGGCCTTTGCTTCTCAAGCTATTGCGTGTATGAAAGAGTTGGACTGGAGTATGGATAAAACCAACCCTTATGGCAGTGGAATTTCTCTGGGGCATCCTATTGGTTGTACCGGTGCCAGACTTTTGGTAACTATTGCCCATGAGATGAAAAGAAAGAATCACAAGTACGGGCTAGTGACCATGTGTATTGGCGGCGGTCAGGGAATGGCAATGATTGTTGGGCGATAAGATGAACTAAATAGGGTTTAAACTGCGCTGAAATAAGATAAGAAGAAAAACCTATCTATGCCAGGTGAGACAATGAACAAGACTAAATTTATGATCATTTTTATTATATTACTTTTTATAGCGGGGTGTTGCAATGCCCTTAAACCAACTAGGAACATTAAAATTCCACCTTATATAGTAGAGTATTACCATTATGATAATCCCGAAAAGCCTACTCGTGATGAAAAGAAAAGCGAGGGGTGGTATGAGCACACATGGGACAATGGATTTCAAATGGATTTTAGAATAGCTAGGGTCGAAGAAAGGAGTGGAGCATATTTCTACAGGTTACTGTATCGAGCAGCTAATCCTTTGCAGGAGAAGATAAGACTTTTAGATCAAAATATTGAGCTCGTAGATAGCGATACTGCTGTGAGCATTGAGCAATTGAAATGCTGGAATTGGCAAAAGGTGAGTTATCCCTGTAATGTTGTTACGATTGACCCTGAGGGAGAGAGATTAAAAGAAATCCGCTTTGGTTTTTCTGTTGATGAAGGTTATGCAAGAGGTCTTAAGGTTCATGTCAGTGGTCTCAGTTTTGATAAGGATTTAGTTTCCATTGATTTTTTCGCAAAAAAACCTAAAGACTCCTTGTGATTGGTTTCATTCTTACCTTGTTTTTCTTTTCCCCACGATTATAAGTGATGCTCCCCGCGCACAGCGCGGGGCATCCCGTTATTTAAATTTGATTATTTATGAATTGTGCCGATTCATCCCCGCCTACAAGGCGGGGCTTTCTCGGCACCTGCCGGTAAGGGAGATCTCTACCCTTAAATAGCACTCGCATTTCCAGGAGATTCAATTCATGACAATTTCCAAGACAAAGGCTATATCCCACATTGAAAGCAAAATGACAGGGCTTGATGAGAGCTCACTCCGCTACCAGACGCTCCAGTCAGCAAAGCGATTCAAGACTTCATGGGTTGAACTGGGGCAATACCTTCACACTGTGTGGAGAGAGAAACATTATAAAAGCTGGGGATATGTGAGTTTTGAGAGTTACTGTACCAAAGAAACAGGCATTAGACCCTCAACGGCCTTGAAGCTTCTGAGGTCTTACTATTTTCTTGAGAGAGATGAGCCTGCATTTTTAAAAGAGAAGCTGATTGATTCTGATAAGGTAGTGGAACTGCCGAACTTTCGCTCCGTGGATATATTGAGACTGGCGAAGGATAAAAAAGACTTAAATAATGAGGACTATAAGACGCTCAGGTATAGTGTATTGGATAAAGGGGAGGAACCAAAAGAGGTTAGAAATAAGTTGAAAGATATCCTTGAGTCTTATAAGGAGCTTGATCCTGAGGAGGAGAAAAAAAAGCGGTATACGACCACCATTAATCGTTTCTTGAGTATGCTGAAAAATCTCCAAAGGGAAATAGAACATTCCGGGATGCTTTCCAAAGAAATTGTTAAGGAAGTAGACCAACTCATTGCCAAAATTGAGGCAGAGATGTAAGGGACCAAAATGAAACACATCGATCCTTCGGCAAAAATTGGTAAAACGTCAGTCATCGAAGATGATGTAGTGATCGGGCCCTGGGTAATGATAGAGGATGGAGTAACTATTGGTGTCGGAACCCGTATTGATGCCCATTGTGTAATCAGGGGGGGGACCAGTATTGGCAAGCACAATGAGATTCACCCGAGTGCAATTATTGGTGAAGATCCCCAGGATTTGGCCTTTGACAAGAATGCGGTGAGCTATGT
>JAZFSJ010000096.1:0-10229 GCA_036446115.1 Thermodesulfobacteriota bacterium
ATATCCCCCCCAAAGGGGGGAGAAAGCATCCCCAACAGGAATTCCTTCAAGTTGACACCACCAATATTTTATTCATTTGCGGTGGGGCCTTTAATGGATTGGAAACTATTATTCAACAGAGGATTGGGACAAAGACTATAGGTTTTGGTGCTGATATAAAGCAGAAGGAAGAGAAAAAGATCGGTGAGATACTGAAAGAGATCCAGCCGCAGGATCTGCTCAAATATGGCTTAATTCCTGAATTTGTGGGAAGGCTTCCGGTATTAGCTACCTTGGATGAGCTGAGTGAAAAGGCTCTAGTGGATATTATGGTCAAGCCCAAGAACGCTTTGGTAAAGCAGTACACTAAGATTTTTGAATTTGAGAATGTAAAACTGAAATTTCAGCCGGGGGCTTTGAAAGCAGTAGCCAAGGAAGCCACTAAACGGAAGTCAGGAGCACGAGGGTTAAGGGCGATCTTGGAAGATGTGATGCTAGAGATTATGTATGATATCCCTTCTCAGGAAAACGTTAAGGAATGCGTGGTCGGAGAGGATGTGATTTCAAAGAGGGAGAAACCTTTGATCCTCTATGAGAACAAGACAAAATCCGCGTAGATTATAAGGAGATAAGTTTTGATATTTAAATCTAGTAAAAGTCCAGATACAAAAGAGAGAAAGCAGGTATATCCACTGCTTCCCTTGCGGGATATTGTAGTCTTTCCCCACATGGTAATACCACTTTTTGTGGGAAGACAGAAATCAATCAATGCTTTAGAAGAAGCTTTGGGCAAAGAAAAGAAGATTTTTTTAGCTACTCAGAAGAATGCTAAGATTGATGAGCCAGCTCCAAAAGATATCTATGAGTTGGGAACTTTAGGAACTATCATTCAGTTGATACGGTTGCCAGACAACAGTGTCAAGATTTTAGTGGAAGGTAAGAAAAGAGCGAGAATCAAAGAGTTTCTATTGAACCAGGACCTTTTTAAGGTTGAGATTGAAGGAGTCAGGGAGTCAGGGAAAATCACTCCAGAAACAAATGCCTTAATGAGGAGTGTTCCTTCCACCTTTGAAACCTATATTAAATTGAATAAACGTGTCTCCCCTGAGGTGATAGCTTCTATCTCAAGCTTGGATAATCCCTCTCATCTTGCTGATGCCATTGCTGCCCACCTCACTATAAAGTTAGAGGAAAAGCAATCGATCTTGGAAATCATAGAACCTACAGAGAGACTAGAGAAGATTTTTGCTTTGATGCGCTCAGAAATTGAGATCCTAAATGTTGAAAAAAAGATAAGAAGTCGCGTCAAAAAACAGATGGAGAAGACACAGAAAGACTATTATCTAACGGAACAGATGAGGGCCATTCAGAAGGAAATGGGGGATAAGGATGATGCCACTAGTGAGATGAAAGAGCTTGAAGAAAATATTAAGAAAAAGAAGATGTCGGAAGAGGCAACTACTAAGGTAATGAAGGAATTTAAAAAGCTCAAGATGATGCCTCCTATGTCCGCTGAAGTTACCGTAGTGCGCAACTATATTGATTGGATAATCTCCCTTCCTTGGCATGAGCAGACAGACACTCATTTGGATATCGAGGAGGCTCAACGCATCTTAAATGAGGATCACTATGCTCTAGAGAAGGTTAAAGAAAGAATCTTAGAGTATCTGGCTGTGCAAAAACTGGTCAATAAAATCAAAGGACCTATTCTCTGTTTTGTGGGACCGGCAGGGGTGGGAAAAACCTCTTTAGCCAGATCGATTGCTCGGGCCACGGGAAGGAACTTTGTACGTCTAAGCTTGGGTGGGGTGCGTGATGAGGCTGAAATCAGAGGGCATCGTCGCACTTATATTGGGGCACTTCCAGGTAGAATTTTGCAGTGCCTGAAAAAGGCTGGTTCCAATAACCCCGTATTTCTTTTAGATGAAGTTGACAAGATGAGCACCGATTTCAGGGGAGATCCTTCTGCGGCACTGCTTGAGGTATTAGACCCGGAACAGAATAATACCTTTAATGATCACTATGTCGATGTGGACTATGACCTTTCAGATGTGATGTTCATCACCACGGCTAATACCCTTTATCAGATTCCTCCTCCCCTCCAGGACCGTATGGAGATTATTCGTATCCCGGGGTATACCGAGTGGGAGAAGGTGCATATCGCCAAATTGTTTTTGATCCCTAAACAGATTAAGCTTAATGGATTAACCGAGAAAAACATTGCCTTTACTGATAATGCTATCTTGACCATTATTCGAAGATATACCAAGGAAGCGGGAGTAAGAAATCTTGAGCGAGAGATTGCTTCTATCTGTAGGAAGGTTGCAAAGAAGGTGGTGAAAGAAGGAAGTGAGACTTATGTCAAGGTAAGCTCGAAAGTAATTCCAAAACATCTTGGTGTATATAAATTCCGTTATGGTGTGATGGAAAAGAAAGATGAAGTGGGTGTTGCTACGGGGCTGGCCTGGACGGAAGTAGGAGGAGAGCTCTTGACCGTGGAAGTAACTACCATGCCTGGTAAGGGGAAGTTATTTACTACAGGTAAGCTGGGTGATGTAATGCAAGAGTCGGCGCAGGCAGCGTTAAGTTACGTCAGATCCCGGGCAGAGAAGCTGGGGCTGGAAAAAGATTTTTATCAGGAGATAGATCTCCACATTCATGTTCCTGAAGGGGCAGTGCCTAAGGATGGACCTTCTGCGGGAATTGCCATTACCACCTCAATTGTCTCTGCGCTCACTGGTAAGCCCATACGAAGAGATATTGCTATGACCGGTGAAATCACTTTGCGGGGGAGGGTGCTTCCCATTGGTGGTCTCAAAGAGAAGATTTTAGCTGCCCACCGAGGAAATATTGCTCACGTCCTCGTTCCCCAGGAAAATGAGAAGGATCTTAAAGAAATCCCTGGGAAAATACTCAATGCTTTAAAAATTACCCTGGTGGACCATATGGATGAAGTGTTGAAAAGTTCTCTAATCCTTGATGACCCTCAAAGCTTTATGAAGGGGGGAACAAAAACCGGGACTGAGGAAAGAGGGTATTATCCCGAGGAGAGTTCCGTAGATATACCGGCCAATTAGTTTTGTCTTTGTGTCCTATAACTTGTAGCCAATCTTCCTAAGGAAGTCTTTTCTTGTAGTCACATCCTCTGCTGATTCTACTCCTTTAGGTTTGAATCCATCAACTACACCAAGTATTCCCCTACCCTGTTCTGTTTCAGCCACGATCACTTCCAAAGGATTAGCAGTTGCACAATAGAGAGAACAGATCTCAGGGCACTGTTTAATTGCATTTGACACATTGATAGGAAAGGCGTTTTTTAAAAGGAGAACAAAACTGTGTCCAGCTGCGATGGCTTCGGCATTCCTGATGGCTGTATTTTTTAGTTCTTCGTCATTTCCCTCTGATCTGATGAGGCAAGGTCCTGAGGCTTCGCAGAAGGCGATACCGAATTTAGCTTGAGGAACCGAGGTGACCATTATTTCATAGAGGTCTTCAACGGTCTTAATAAAATGGGTTTGTCCTATGATGATGTTAGTCTCATCAGGGATTTCCACCTTAATTGTCTTGATTTCCATTTTTTACTCCTTGAGCGTGAAAAGAGTTGCTCCTTAAGTAAGGCAATCATCGGTTTTCGCACTCTTTTGTTTCTGCTATGAGACTTATATAATATACCAGATTTGACAAGTCAAGGTAAAACCCAGCATTTGCAGTAGCCATCTACTGCGGCTTGACCGGCCTATGATTCTAAGGCGAAGTCGAGAGTGAGGTATGATAAATAATCGGATTAAACTCCGGCAAGCTGAAAGCTTGCAAAATCTTGCTACCACGTTTGTTTATTGCTTTGAAACCCCCGCGCTTCTCGCGGGGGCGCAAAGGGAAACTATCGGCACTTTCGTGCCTCTCTTGTTTCACCCTCCGGATGAAACAAAACCACCCGTTGCACGTGTAGTCGTTTACGACACGATTTTGCTCCTCAAGATATCTATGATATGCCTGCGTCACACCTGATTCATGCTTTGAGGCAAAGCCGAAAGGCATGTCTTAAAATACCAAATTTAACTAACGGATAGCGGTAAGCTATCAAAACGTTCCAACTGCCTGTTTCGCTGCGGTTTTCTAAGTCTCGAGAAGACCTCTGCTGCAAAATCTGGTTTGAATTCCGTGAGTTAAGAGGTCATTTTAGTTGCGACATTATCCAATATTCGGATTGAGGCATAGTATATATACATATGCTGAAGGCTCTTAATTATGTGTCTTATGGTGGAGTCTTAATTAGCCTGTTTTATAACAGTAAAGACCTGTTTTTTAATGGATAAGATTTATCTTGACTTTTAAAAATCCAATCGGTAATATACCAAGTTCGGGCTTTAATAGTGTAATAAAATGAAATGGTTGGAAGCCTTTTACATTAACTTTCAATAGAGAAGGAGGGGAGTGCTATGGCTATAAAAATTGGCATTAATGGCTTTGGCAGAATAGGGAGGACTTTTTTAAGGATAACTTCTTCAAAGAAGGATTTCGATATCGTTGCGGTAAACGATATTACCGATGCGAAAACCCTTGCTCACCTGTTGAAATATGATTCCGTTCATGGTGTTTTTGATGCAGATATCAAAGCGAAAGAAGATGGTATTGTAGTTAATGGGAAAGAGATCAAGATTACGAGCATCAAAGATCCAGCTTCTCTTCCTTGGAAAGATCTGGGTGTCCAGGTTGTAGTTGAGGGAACAGGGCTTTTTCGTGATAAAGAGAAGGCCTCCAAACACCTGCAAGCAGGAGCCAAAAAGGTAGTTATCACTGCCCCTGCCAAAGGTCCTGATATCACAGTGGTGATGGGGGTTAATGAGGAGGATTACGATCCTGAAAAGCACCACATCATTTCCAATGCCTCTTGTACCACCAACTGTCTGGCGCCTGTAGCTAAGGTTTTGCTGGAGCAGTTTGGTATTAAGAAAGGTTTAATGACCACCATCCACTCTTATACCAATGATCAGAGATTACTTGATTTACCTCATAGTGATTTGAGAAGAGCCCGTGCTGCTGCCATGAGCATGATTCCCACTACCACGGGGGCCGCCGCAGCGGTTTCACTGGTGCTTCCTGCTTTAAAAGGGAAGTTGGACGGCATGGCCATTCGCGTTGCTACACCTAATGTATCAGTGGTTGATCTGGTTGCTGAACTGGAAAAGGATACGGAGGCAAAGGAGGTAAACAGTGCTTTTAAAGAAGCGGCAGACGGATCGCTTAAAGGTATCTTGGAATTTTGCGAAGAACCTCTGGTATCCATCGATTTCAATAATAGTCTATTTTCTTCCAGTGTAGACGGCCCTACCACTTCTGTAATCGGGGGGAATATGGTCAAAGTTCTGTCCTGGTATGATAATGAAACGGGTTACTCTGCGCGTATCGTTGATCTTATTGATCATATTGGGAAGAGCTTATAGTAACGTTTTTCTTTTTATGAGTTGTCTGCATCTCAGCTAGGCAGGGAAGTTTTTACTCAATTACTCTTCATTGTTTCATAACTAAAGTCTTTTAAAGGCGTTCCTCATGGCTATTAGTTACATTGATGAGATTGAGGTTAAAGATAAAAGGGTTTTTATTCGAGCTGATTTTAATGTGCCCCTGAATCAAGAGGGTGCTATTACTGATGATATCAGGATCAAGAGCACCCTGCCGACTATCAGCTCTGTCCTCGATAGAGGGGGGGCTGTTATTCTTGCCTCTCATCTGGGGAGACCCAAAGGGAAGGTGGATAAGAAATACAGTCTGGCACCGGTGGCAAAGAGACTATCTGAGCTGCTAAAAAAAGAGGTCGTGTTTCTTGAGGAGTGTGTAGGGAAAAAGGTGGAGGAAAAGGCACAGAGTTTAAAACCAGGGGATATCCTGCTCTTGGAGAATTTACGATTTCATCCGGAGGAAGGAAAAAATGATGAAGGATTTGCAAAACAACTGGCTTCGCTTGCGGATGTCTATATAGATGATGCCTTTGCTGTCTCCCACAGGGCACATGCCTCTGTCGAAGCGATTACCCGCTTTGCCAAGCTATCGGGTGCGGGCTTTTTGATAAAAAATGAGATTGCCTATTTTGATAAAGCTATGGGTAAACCAGAGCATCCCCTAGTAGCCATTGTAGGTGGCGCTAAGGTGTCAGGTAAACTCGAGGTGTTAGAGAATCTGATTCAAAAAGTGGATAAAATATTGATCGGAGGAGGGATGGCATTTACCTTTCTTAAGGCCAAGGGAATTGAGGTGGGAAAATCTCTGTTGGAAAATGATTTGCTGGATACGGCAAGAGAGGTGATGGAAAAGGCGGAGAAAAAAGGTGTGGAGATTATCCTGCCGGTTGATTGTGTGATTGCGAACAGGGTAGAGGCAGATGCTGACTACAAAACAGCACGTATTGAGGAAATTCCTGCCGACTGGAGAGGCCTCGATATAGGGGAACAAACGCTGGGACTTTTCAAGGAAGCTCTCGAAGGGGTCAAGACCATTGTGTGGAATGGTCCCATGGGAGTCTTTGAGATAGAACACTTCAGCAAGGGTACCTATGAGGTCATTAATCTTGTCGCGGATTCTCCTGCCCTGAGCATCATAGGGGGAGGAGATACCGTTGTGGCCTTACACCGGTCTGGAAAGTCTGATAAAATCTCTTATATTTCTACTGCCGGAGGTGCCTTCCTGGAACTTCTCAAGGGGAGTACCCTTCCCGGCATTAGAGCCCTCGAACACTAATAAAAAGAGGAGGAGATATGAGGCGTCCTCTCATCGCAGGCAACTGGAAGATGAATAACAACAGCGCCGAAAGTGTCGAGCTGGTATCTCAGCTGAAAGAAATGATCTCTGGTGTTAAAGAGGTGGAGGTAGTGGTTGCTCCCCCTTATACCGCGTTGGGTTCTGTAGCAGCTGCTATTAAGGGCAGTACTATTTTACTTTCCGCTCAGAATATCTTTTGGGAAGAGAAAGGGGCTTTTACCGGTGAAGTTTCTCCGGCTATGCTCACGGATATCGGATGCCAGTATACCATTATTGGTCATTCTGAACGACGTCAGTATTTTGGAGAGACGAACGAAACCGTTAATAAAAGGCTCAAAGCTGCACTTAATGCCTCGTTGATTCCCATTGTGTGTGTTGGGGAGACCCTTGAAGAAAGGGAGGCGGGAAAAACTCTTGCCATTATCGAGCAACAGGTAAAAGAGGGGCTTGAGGGCTTGTCTTCAGGTGAGATGGAAAAGGTAGTTGTCGCCTATGAACCGGTATGGGCGATTGGAACCGGAAAGACAGCGACTCCGGAGCAGGCTCAGGAAGTACACCAGTTTATCAGGAAAGTGCTTGCTCAAGTCTTTAATAACGGGGTTGCTGAAGGCACAAGGATACTTTACGGTGGAAGTGTTAAGCCTGATAATGTGGATCAATTGATGTCCCAGAAAGATATCGATGGGGCACTGGTGGGGGGAGCCAGTTTGAAGGCTGACTCTTTTGCTAGAATTGTTCAATTTAAAACTTAATGGTGTAACATGTACTGATTGAAAGGAAAGGGTGAAAAGTAAGATGTATGCTTTTTTTACTGCTTTACATGTGATTGTATGTATCATGCTTATTTTGATCGTACTGCTTCAAACGGGGAAGGGAGCGGAAATGGGTGCTGCCTTTGGGGGATCTACCCAGACAGTGTTTGGCAGCAGCGGCCCCGCTGGCTTCTTAAATAAACTGACTACAGCAGTGGCTATTCTTTTTATGGTAACCTCCCTTTTGCTCTGTTATTTCTCAGGCCGGGTATCAATTCCGACGATTATGGATGAAAAGATGGAACAAACCGGGCAGGCGGCTCCACCGGTTGCAGAACAACTACCGGCTCCAGCAGTTGAAGAAAAACTACCGGTTCCTGTAGAAGAACAGGGGGATAGCCTGCCGGAGAGTTTGCCGAAGTAATTTTAGGACGCAGATCTTCGCCGATAAACACAGAGATTATTTCCCTGAGTTTTACAGGGAAACCATAATAAACTCTGTGTTATAGATTTGCAAAAGATATTAAAAGTCTTTTCGGTTAGTTCTTTGTATTTAAAATCCTGCTAATCTCCGTTTGCCCCGCTAGATAGTTTTGAAAATTACTACTATGGTAAAAGGCCTACGTCAATTATCTAACGGGCTGAGTCTGTATCCTATATACCAAACGGTGCCGAAGTGGTGGAATCTGGTAGACACACCATCTTGAGGGGGTGGCGGGGAGACCTGTGCGGGTTCGAGTCCCGCCTTCGGCACCACTCACCAATTTCTTAAATATTTCCAATGGATTGTGTATCTTGATGTACTTTCAGATGCGTATGGGGTGCGGAAAGGTCATCCAATCTGTTGACTGCCTGCCTATTTGAACTCGGAATCAAGTGTCCATAAATATCCACCGTCATCTGAATAGAGTGGTGTCCTAACTGTTCCTTTACGTAGACAGGACTTTCTCCCTGGGTAAGTAACAGGGATGCGTAACTGTGCCTAATGTCGTGCAGTCGTATCTTTCGCAACTCTGCCTTTCTTAGAATCCGATCGTGTATTCCCCTAATGTAGTTCTGTTCCATTATCTTCCCGTTGCGTGCAAAAACCAACTCTGTTGACCCACCTTTTCCACTATTTGAAAGATGATATTTAAATCCCCTTGACATATAAAAATGTTATACTATAATTTCTCTACTGTGGTATAAATACGACTTGTTAGTTTTAAACTATACAAGAGGCCCTCAATGTATATTGGGTGTGTGAGAGGCAGAGTTTATTAAAACCTCATTCATAGAGATTATTTTATGAATGGGGTTTCTTATTTTAGGTGACTGGTATGAAGGACGAAGATAAGACAAAAAAGCAACTTACAAATGAATTGGCACAACTACGCAAACGGATTATTATATTAGAATCAATGAAAGTCGATTCTAAGCAGGTAAAGGAAACAATCCATATAGCAAATGAGAGATTAGAATACCTGCTTTTCTCCACTGCGACTGTTATCTATACAGCAAAGGCTTCAGATGATTATACTACCACTTTTATCAGCACGAATGTTCCACAGATAGTCGGGTATGAAGCGCGAGATTTTCTTGAGAAATCAAATTTCTGGATAGACCATATTCATCCTGAAGATGTGCAGAGAGTTTTAGACGAGTTGCCACGCATTTTTGAAAAGGAATTTTACACTTATGAGTACCGCTTCAAACGTAAGGATGGCACATATATTTGGATTCGTGATGAGATGAAACTGGTGAGAAATGAAAAGGGTGAGCCACTAGAGATAGTGGGTTACTGGGTAGACATCACTGGTCTCAAGAAGATAGAGGAAGAACTGAAGAGGGCAAAAAACCATTTGGACAATATAATAGAAAGCTCATTGGATGGTATCGTTGTATCAGATAGTATGGGATATGTTACTAGAGTTAATACGGCATTTTTGAAACTAATTGACTTTGAGGAGGAAGAAGTAATCGGGAAACACATAGCTGAATTTACACCATACGAGGATGGAACTTATGAAGCTACCACAGGAGAAATGGTAGAAATAGATGAGAAGTTTATTGCTGATGCAGCAGAGATGGCAGGAAATAAACTGTTTGAGAATGGTAGAGTAGCTAACTGGCATAGCTATTACCTTCGTAAAGATGGAAAGATAGTTCCTGTTGAGAACAATGTAGCTTATTTATACAACGAGCAAGGACAGGTATTTGGGGCAATTGGTCTAAGCAGAGATATCACCAAACGCAGGCACGCAGAGAATGCTTTGCGTGTAGTCTATCAAGAACTAGAGGAAAAAATAAAGGAGCGCACTGCTAAGCTTGAAACTGCCAATCAGGAATTAAGTCGTGCAATTACCAATCACCTGCAGACTGAAGAAACATTAAGAAAATCAGAAGAGAAATATCAGGGTCTTATAGAACATGCAAATGATACCATTATATCTATCAATAGAGAAGGGATAATAATAGGCTTTAATAAAAAAGCAGAGGAGATGTTTGGTTATTCTCGTGAAGAGATATTGGGAAAACCTGCTACTTCACTTGCTCCTCCACCACAAATCGAAAAACAGAGAAAGATGTTAAAAAAATTTAAAAAGGGCGAACTATTAGATATAGATAAAAAAGTCACAGAAGGGAAAGGGTTAAAGAAAAATGGTCAGGTATTTTCTTCAGAATTTTCTTATTATGTTTTAGACCTTTATGGAGAATATATAGCCACCGCTATAATACGGGACATCAGCGAACGCAAGGAGG
>JAZFSJ010000097.1:0-12603 GCA_036446115.1 Thermodesulfobacteriota bacterium
ATTATTCTTGAAAGAAGGGCCCTTATAAAAGCGTCACAAACAGACCGGATTTTAAATGATCTTGATGTGCTTTCTCGACAAGTTACAAGTTTCCAGAAATCATTAAGATAAAAAACTCTATGCACTATGCTCCATGCTCTATGCTTCACGCACCATGCCCCATGCTGAACAGTTAAGGAGTTAGGCTTTATGAGGCTTCAATATTTCCTGATAGTGGTTTTTATAGTGATGTTACTTGTTGGCATAGCTCAGGGAGATTTTCTTGAGACCTGGATGAATGGCGCTACACTTTGAACGGCCTGTATCGGGTTAGGTTAACCCATTAACCAAAGAAAAAATGCAAAAGGCAAATTGAAAAATGAAAAATAATAAATTTAGTAATTTAAGAAATTTCAAAATCCCTAAATCCCTGAATTCCTAAATTTGTAATCCTTATAAGGAGAAAAGTAATGTTAGATGAGTATTCAGGAGCAAACGTTTTTAATCTCAGCCTCTTTGCCGGGCTGGTGATAGTAACGAGCATAGTCGTTATCCTGATTTATGGGTGGCTGTATGGATTTAATTTCATGGAACAGCAGGTTGTGGGGGCATCGAGAGTAATGCTCGCAGCACATACTGTGCCCCAGGGAGCGGCGAATGCGGGAACCGCTCCCTTCCCGATGCAACCCGCATACACCTACGGGCAAGGCCTCTTAAACCCGGCTCCTCAATCCGGGCTATACGGATACGGTTATACCCAGAGGGTTACCACAGGACCAAGTGCGGGACAATATATATGCCCTGTTCATGGGGCGGTAGGATTGCCCAATGTTGATGCGAATGGGATTCCCCACTGTCCGGTATGTGGCCAGTATATGGGGTTCAACTGCATGTCGGTAAACAGTGCTACTCAAATGGTGGGAGGAAACACTGCGCCGAATCTGTTTAACCCTATTCAGGGGCAGATGGGTATGGGAACTACACATAACCCGGCTACTGCAGCCGCGTTTAATCGCGGCGGTGGCTGATTTCCTACGGGACAGGGCCAGGGTGGCCTGACACACAATACCAACCCGACATTAGCGTTCGCACCTGGCTGACCTCCAGGAGGAGGCCAGGTCGGCCTGATAAATAACAACCCTGGTGCAACTACTGCAGCCGCGTTTACCCCCAGCGGTGGCTGACCTCCAGTGAGATAAGCCAGGTGGGCTCTATAGACAAAAATGGTGGTGCGGGTGCATTTGTCAGACCATAAATGATTGCAAAATGCAAAATGTGAATTGAGGAATTTTCTCAATTCGCAATCCCTAAATTCCTAAATTTAGTATTTATAATGTTACCACTAAGCCTTAGAAGATTATCACAGCTCTCGAGTACAGTGCTCAGTAACAGCTACCTTGCCTCGGTTGCAACCAAGGGAGTCAATACCAATGCACTCAAGGGGATATGTGTCCCCTTTCTGAACTGTTATGCGTGTCCGGGAGCACTGTTTTCATGCCCTGTGGGGGCACTGCAGCACTTTTCGGCAACTCATGTATTTCCCTTTTACATCCTCGCGTTCATTGGGCTGGTGGGGATTACCATTGGGAGGATGGCCTGCGGCTGGCTTTGTCCCTTCGGATTCCTGCAGGATTTGATGTACAAGATTAACTCCCCAAAGTTTAAGATTCCCTATATGCTCAGCTATGCGAAATACGTGATTCTGGTGTTTTTTGTACTGGTGATCCCCTATATCACCGGTGTGTGCTGGTTTTCACAGTTCTGCCCGGCAGGCACGCTGACTGCCGCATTGCCCTGGGCTGCCTGGGACCCGAACAATCCTGTAACCGGCAGGCCTGTCGTGCCTTCAGAACTGGGAGTACTGTTTTATCTTTCTTTGGTCGTTCTCTGTGCGTTTCTCGTATGGTTTGTGGTGAGCAAGCGGCCTTTTTGCAGGGTCATGTGCCCCTTAGGAGGGATGTTCTCCTTTTTTAATAGGGTAAGCGTGATTCGCCTGGAAGCATATCACTGTAACGGGTGCGATACCTGTAGAAGCAACTGCCCCGTGGATTTGAATGTGTATCTCGATCAAAATTCAAAAGAATGTATTAAGTGTCTGCACTGCACCCGGTGTGATTACGTCAGGATGATTACACCGTTTACCTCATCGGAGAGAATGGTGGCAGGAGAAAAGTAAGTATGACCTATGATCAACAAAATGACTGGGCTATTTGGCTTATCATTATGGCCGTCTTTCTCATAGTGTTTGGGATTGTGGTGGCCGTTTTGAATAATGCCAAGGACAAACCCAGTGGGCCCCAGGCACTGGTAGCCACCGTGTTTAACCAATACCCGTTCTTGAACATAGTAAAGAACGGCACGGTGACGCAACCGATACCCGCCCATCCTGCAGCCTTTGAGAACGTACAATGGAAACCTCTATATCTTTGCCCACTAGACGGGGCTGCGAGCCAGCCCACCTATGACTCAACAGGTGTGCCTCACTGCCCTCTCTGTGGACGGGTGATGGTGATGAACAAATGAAGATTATAGTCACTATAGTCACGACAGCAGTAGTAGTGCTCTTTGCCATGCAAAACTTTAATCATGTCCCAATCTACTATTTTGGGGCAAAGCCGATGCATATTCGATTGATATTTGTCATTGTACTATCAATAGGATTTGGATATTTCACCCGCTATGTAACCAGCATCACTAAAGAGGAAGAACTCAAAAAGAAGTGTCGGGAATTGATGACCAAACATAACAGACTGAAACGAAGGTTCGTTGAAGAAGATGCCGAAGAACTGTAACGACTATTCTGTCGATATCCAAAAGTGCTTGGTGTGTGGCAGGCGTGTTGCCTGGACAGGGATTTGGGTCAGCCTGATACTCACTATCCTGAAATTTGTTATTGGCTACACCAGTGGGAGTAAGGCATTAATTGCGGATGGTTTGCACTCGGCCTCAAATATTATCACCGCGATGGCTATCCTGGTAAGTCAAAACCTCACACGACAGAAGGAAAGCAACAAATTTGCCTATGGCTATGGAAAGGTAGAATTTCTGACTGCAGGATTTGTGAGTCTGCTTGTCATTATAGGTGCAGTTCTTCTTATTGTGATTTCGATTAAGCACCTCCTGCATGAACAAAGTGTGCCTCCCCACCTTACCGCCTTACTTGTGGCTGTCATCTCTATTGCCTGTAATGAGATGATGTTCCGCTACATGAAATGCGCTGCTACCAGGCTGAACAGTCAGGCTATAATGGCCACGGCGTGGGCTAACCGGGCTGACTGCTTCTCATCCATTGCAGTGATGCTGGGAGTTATAGGAAGCAGATTTGCCATATCTCACCTTGATCCCATTGCCGCTCTATTTGTGGTGGGGGTGATTGTAAAAATTAACTCATCCATACTTATGGATTCTGTAAGATCTCTTATGGATGTTTCTGTTAATGACATCTACAGTGATGATATAAAGGATATCGTCAGAGAGATTGAGGGGGTAGAGGGTTTGTCAGCATTGAAAACCAGGCAGGTGGGACACTATGTGTGGGCTGAGGTTGATATACAGGTTGAACCCCTCCATTGCATGGGCAATGCTCATACAATCGGGCAGAGGGTAAAGGATACCCTGCTTAAAAAGATTAAAGACTTAGAGAAGGTAACAGTCCATGTGAGTCCTCTTAAGGTGGCTGAATCAGACGGGTAGGGAAGGATTCCATCAATGAATAAAGGGCGAAATGCATTTCTATTGCATTCTCCATGAGATTGATATAGATATAAAAACAGGCATAAAAAGGGGGCAATAGTATGAAAAAAACAAAATCAGAGTGTGACACCTGTGCTGTCGTAGGATACAGCCCTGATCTTTGCAAGATGCATCTCAGGCATCTGGCAAAAGAGAAAAAGGGTTCCCCCCGTACAGAGGGTGAACCACAGCAGGACCTGGGCCGCAAGGTAGCCATTGGTGCTGGCGTGGGTGTTGCGTGCACCGTTGCCGGTATGGCAGCAATGCCGGTATTCGGCATGCATGCCCTGCTGGGACACCTTGTTGCCGCTAAAATAGCAGGTGTTGGTGGTGTTACCGGGGCCGGGGCAAATATAGTCCTGAAGAGCGAGAAGAACCCCCCGGTAAAAAAGTCACACAAAAAAAGAGGCCTTTTTGTAAAGTCCAAGAAATAAGAACACACAAGGGAGGAGGTGATAAAGATGGAGAGTGAAAGATTTTCATCTTACGAAGAAATTAAACAGGCCATTCGCTCAAAAAATGGAGGAGACTACTACACTGATGAAGATGAAGCATTTGATGAACTGATTAAGCCAAGACGCAGAACTGATCTGCTGGGTCTCACCATGGTCGGTACCGGGGTTCTTATCGGTGGCGGCGTTGGATTACTCGCGGGGATAGCCACAATTGCCGTGTCGGCCAGCGTGGCAGAAGTGGTGCTCGGGGGAGTAGTAACCAAGATCGCTGGTGTGGTTGGTAGTGCTGCCGGCCTGGGATGGGGTGTAAACAGGATGTCCAAAAAGACACAGAAAAATTCTGGAAGGAAGCGTTATGAATGATTCTGAAGAAACAAAGGGCTCACCCGTAGAGTGCACCCAGTGTGATACTCCAATGCTTCTGGTGAAAACAAGGAAATATACAGGTGCCTGGCCTTATCTCTTGACCTCTCTTGGTGTGATTTTTACGTTCTTTTTTATCGGACCGATTATAGGGGTCCCCATGCTCTTGCTAGGCGTCTATATGGTGACCTACCGAGAACTCATCAGCCTCTGTCCGAGTTGTGGAACGTACTTCAAGGTGCTGGGGATAAGAGAAAAGTAGAGAGCCCGAGATTAGAGTTCACTGTAACGAGGAATAACACTGTACACGTGTCACCACAGTGTGCGCACAAGGTCCATGAGGATCAAAAAGGAGCGTTTATGAGCGAGCTTACATTATTAAAAGATGCATATAAGAGGAAGAATCAGCTTTGTATCGGTGTCGATTTAGGGACATCCTGGACTGCGGTTATGTCTGAAAGTAATGTTAAGCACAACGATAGGACCGTGGTGGGTTATCCGAAGGACATTATCGGGCGCCACGTCGTCGGTTCCAATTTTGTGTTCGGTGAAGACGCCCTCAGGCAAAAGCAGTCTCTTTCCCTCTATTACCCTCTGGAGAGCGGTGTGGTGAAGGATACGACTGATGAAGACATTGCTGCGGCCACAGCTTTCCTCACCTATACGGTGAGTCTCGTTCGTCCTCGTCCTGACGAACAACTGTGCGGGATTATTGGTGTGCCTGCCCGTGCCTCGATCGTCAGCAAGGAGCTCCTGTTGGATATTGCAAAAGATGTACTGCATATTGCGGTGGTGGTTTCGGAGCCTTTTTTAGTTGCCTATAATTTAGGTGCACTACGGAATGCTATCATTGTCGATATCGGAGCTGGCACGGTGGATGTGTGTGGTGTGAAGGGTATGCTCCCCAGGGAAGGCGATCAAATCACCCTGATAACGGCGGGCGACTACATTGATAACTTTTTAATGAACGCCATTAGTGAGCACTACCCCGATGTGCAGCTTACCAAGAACCTAAGTTGCAGGATAAAGGAAGAGCACTCATTTGTGGGGGCGCCCTCATCTCCGGTGGTGGTTACCCTGCGTGCGGGAGGAAAGCCGGGGAAGTATGACGTAACAGAAGAGGTTCGCGCAGCCTGTGAAAGTATCGTGCCGGACATAGTAGAGGCAATCCAATCAATCGTGCAGGGCTTTGACCCGGAGAAACAGGCAGAGGCGTTAGAGCACATATACATAGCCGGAGGAGGATCAAGGGTCAAAGGCCTTGACAAGATGATCAAAAGAGCCATGAAAGGGTATGGCAAGGTAAATGTTGAGTGTGTAAAAGATCCTGTGTTCGGAGGGTGTGCGGGTGCGCTCAAACTGGCCCATGATGTACACCCGCAGTTCTGGGATAGGATCGGTATCATTAAGTACTCTGAGTGAGAGATCTGACCACAGAGAGGAAGAAAGATAATGGGACTTATTTATTGATAGTTACTGATTTTTTGGCTCCCCCGTTAGGTAGTAAACCCAGTTTGAAGTTTTTAAGGGGACTTTGCTTACTATATTTTGTTAATATGAAAAATTGGAGCTTTTTATCTAACGGGGTAAATCTGTGGTTTTGTTTTGACAAAACGGACACACACAAAAGGAGAAGGCAATGAAAAAGAAATCCCCAAAAAAGAAAGCAACCAGACAAAAGAAAAAAGCTGTTAAGAAACGTGCCCCCGTGCTGCAAACATCTAAGCGCACTCAAAAAAAGAAGACAGTTACACCTCCGGCACCAAGAGCAGTAAAGAAAAGGGATCAATTGATTTTAGGAATTGACCTGGGAACATCTCAGACAGCGGTTATGTCCGATAGAGGACACCAATCTATGTTTATGTCAGTAGTGGGATACCCCAAGGATATTATTGCGGTAAAACTTTTTGAGGGTACCCATATAATCGGGGAAGATGCGCTCAATAACCAGTCATCCCTCGACCTCTACGTTCCTCTGGAGAATGGTACCATCAAGGAAGCCGGAGATCGTGACCTCGATACAGCCCGTATACTATTGCAACACGTAGTAGAACTCACTCAGCCACGGTCACGCGACAAGATAGGCGGCATCATCGGTGTACCGGCACAGGCATCGATGATGAACAAAGAGATTCTGCTCAAGCTAGCCGGAGAAGTTATGGATGTTGCACTGGTGGTTTCTGAACCGTTCCTGGTTGCGTATGCACTCAACAGGATAACCAATTCCATTATTGTTGATATCGGTGCAGGGACTATTGATGTATGCGGCGTACAGGGTGCGCTACCGGGGGCCAAGGATCAGATTACCTTTTATAAGGCGGGTAACTATATTGACCGCCGCCTTGAAGCTGCCATTAACGCTTCATATCCCAGTGCCCAGGTAACCCGTAATCAGGTCCGAAAGATCAAGGAGAAATATTCATTTGTGGGTAAACCGGAAAAGCCGGTAGTGGTAACCCTGCGTACAGACGGCAAGCCTGCCCATTTTGACTTGACAGAAGAAATAAGAACAGTGTGCGAGAGTATCGTACCTGAAATTGTGGAGAAAGTTTCCATGCTTGTCCCACAATTTGATCCAGAAGATCAGGAAGAGGCGTTAGGCAATATATTTCTTGCGGGGGGAGGGTCAAAGATCAGAGGACTCGATAAGATGATCGTCAACAAATTGAAGGAATACGGTGAGGTTATAGTCATCCCTGTGGATAACCCGAACTTTATAGGTTGTCTTGGCGCTCTGAAAATGGCGAGCGATATGCCACCTGATAAGTGGGACCAGATCGGACTTATAAAGAGTGCTCTTTAAAAGTCGGGCATCAGAGAGCGGTAGCCCGGGATAGTCAAGTGTAGAGTAAACTATCGCCTCACTACTTCACTTTACAAGATAAATTGTCACGGAGATTTGTGAAGATGAAAGAAAACGAAGAAAGTCACCAGGAGAAAGATAGGGTAGAGGGACCTATTCTTGCAGCACAAAAGCGCTCCGCGAGTCAAAGGTTGCTCTCTGTGGTCCTTGTGGTATTAACCTGTGTGGTTGCTGTTCCTGTACTTCTTATTTACTTGATTAAGTCTCCTTCACCCTTGCAGAATGTATACATCTTTGGCATCTCTTACTATAATCTGGTATTCATCTTTTTGATTAGTGCGGTGAGCTTGATTTTCAGTGTGCTCTTTTTTCTCAGGCTCAGGCTGTTGGTGAGCCTTACCATATTGACATTTTCCCTTTTTTGCTGTGTGCCGCTTATCATAGGGCTTAAAAATGAGCTTACCCTGCAGCAGGCTATCTTAAGTGCACCCTTCTTTGCACACTGGCCTTTTTTCCTGCGGCCATTCTACATTTTGACAGAATTCCTTCTCCCCATGGGGGTGCTCATCTTTCTCTTCCTGCAAGTGAAGAACATCTTTTCCAGAAGACCACACGGGTATATCTTTTTGGGTGTGTCCTTATACCTGGCAGCAGCGGCTTTCATCGGTTTCTCCGGGCTGCTTCAGGCCGGAGAGCCAACGATTATCACTGCACTGGCCCGGCATGATACTAGCGATCTTGCACCTGAGCGTCATCGGGCAGTGCTGGAACAATCCTCCGCTAATCACGCTGCAAAGGAGCAGGAAATACACTCCAATGACTCTCAAACGCCAGTTTCCCAAGGGCAGATGACGGTTGGACCGGAAAACGACTATACACACAATGCCCTACCGATTGAAGATTCAAAAAGTGCACTTTTAGATCATAACACGGGATTGTCGGCAGGTAAGGCTGATGCACTATCAGACACATTAGAACCGGTGGACGGCCCTCTCACAGGTAAGGTGCAGTCAGCAAAAACTTCCCTGGAATCACTGTCACCTGCACGCTCCCATGATGTGCCCATTTTACATGAGAACCTGTTAGCTCAAATTGATTACCGTTTAGGACTCCTGTCAGGTACCATCACACAAATGGCTGAGACACTCGAACAGTTGAAGAAGCCTGCTGCTGAAAATCAGCAATCGGCAACCGTTGATATCGGGCAAAAAGTGGAAGAATTAGTTATTAAACTAGATCAGCTTTTAAGCACCTTAGATCATAATGAGTATTTTCTCACGCAACAGCAAGGCTCCGTTGAAAGGAGAGGCAAGGCACGATCGACACCCGCTAAAGACCGTACCATTTCCTCCGACGAACTGGCTGGACTGCTTGACAGAATCGAGCGTTTATCTGATAAAGTGAACCGGGTTTCGGCGATGCGTATAGAGAAAGGGGGTGATAATACGGAGGAGAGGTGAAGGAGCACACACGTTGTGTGTACGGTGTAATAGTGTGATGTTTCTTCAAAGAGATTGTTCTTTCAGGCGCTCATGGGTACAACAAACAATCTATCAGCAAAGGAGGGAGTACCATGGAAAAAGATTGGAGATATAAATTTGAGCACGTGGGGGATAGGGTAGCTGACTGTGTTGACTCTGTCATTGACCTGACGTCAGGTAGCATTTCGGGAGTGGTGATCGGGTACCATATCCATAAGATTGACAAAAAGACAAGAAAGGTCGCTACCCGAGTAGGAACGCGGGTGATAGAGATGAGGCAAGACGATCCTGATCTCCTCTCTGATGATGCGAAGATGATGGAAATCTTTACGGACCTCGATCAACTGCAGGAGAGCCGGGACAACTACGTCAAGGAGAAGGAGGAGATAAAAGAACGGAGGAAGAATCAGGCAAAACGGTATGGGGTTGTGTATGAACCGGAAACTGCCAAGGCGTAAAAGAGCACAGAGCATAGGGCATAGAGCAAAGAGCAGAAAGCAGAGGGCGAAGGGCAAACCCTATGCAATACGCTCTATGCGCCATGCTTATGTGGGGCGGCTAAGCGAATAACTCATGACCTCAACATCAGAGATAACGTAGGGAGGGTCACTCATGATAAAGATACTGACAGGTGTCTTTGTAGGAGTTTTTATTGGTACACTGGGCTATGAACTGGTGAACAGAAACAATCCTGAGCTTATTCAAAGGATAAAACGAAGGGTATCGGAGACGTTGGAAGATTTTACGATTATAGAAGACCCGGATGAGAAAGAGGTATAGTTTTTATCTCTGGAGAACTTTATGGAGGGTAAGAATAGAGGACGCAGACCGCTGCTCTTGCGGGGGATGGCAGGTGCACTCAATAAGTGGGGTATTACAGTTATCGCTCTATATGATGCAGTCGCAACCAGCATAGCAAAAATAACCAGAGTGGCAAAGAGAAGAGGGCGCTCTGGCAAGACTGTGGGAGTGTCCTCCCCTGATAAAAGTCACTGGCTCGCAGACCTGCTGATTCTCACAGGTACCGCCTTGCCTGCTATTCGAAAGAGTGTGAGGGAAATGGTAGAAAACCTCAGTATTCAAGACAACGGGGAGTCGAGCCGGCGGATCTCTTATAGGGTGAGTAGTAAGCTTATAAAAAAGACTGCTCTCAAATCAGGGGCCTATGGGGGGCTCTATGCATCTCCCGGAACGCTGCCCGTAGTCGGGACACTGGGGACCCTGGTGATCTCCTTGACTGCCGATCTGGTACATCTGTTGAGGACACAAATAGAGCTCTGTTATGGGATCGCTGCCGCATATGATGTGGACATGGATGAGGAAGAATTACAGGCGGTGACCCTTGCACTAATCGGTTTTTCGGGAACCGCTGAGGCTTTTAAGGGTATTTCTGCCACGGTCATCAAAGAAAGTATCGATAAGGCAGCAATGGGCCACCTCCAGACGGGCATTGGCAAAGCTGCTACTGCCTTTTCCCGCAAACTGGGCTTACAAACAACCAGCAAGATGACACGACTTATTCCATTTCTAGGTATTCCTTTTTGTGCGTCTATTAATATTGCATCAACTTTGATTGTGGGCAAACAGGCCCTGAAATACTTCAGCGCCTGGAGTGGCAACCCTGCTCGGCTACCAGGATCTCCTACGGTGGTGCACTAGAGTATTGTGTGCGGGCAGTATATTTAGGAATTGAGGAATTGCAAAGAGCCTCTTGATTGCAGATTGAGTAAGGAAAGCAGAGGGTAGAGGGCAATGGATGAGATTCCAGATGAATGGTTACGTAATCGAGCAGTCTAAATATTAGTAAAAATTTTACTTAACAACCAAACGACTCAACTGTACAAAGACTGTCCAATTGACAAATGAGCAATCAAAAAACAAGGGGAATTTATGCAACAGACAGGCACCAAGGATAGACTCTTAATTTTAGACGGGATGGCGGGAACCTTAAACGCCTGTGGCAGAACGATTGTGTTTTCCTATGATATGTGTACATCCGGCTTAGAAAAGATGTATACCATTGCCAAAAAACCTTCTGACGTGGTGAAAAACCTTCTCGTCTCACAAAAGTGTTTGTTGAAGTCAAAAGAATCAGCTCAGCTGATAGCAAAAATCAGCATAGATGAATATAAGTTGAATGAACTATACCGTGAGTTTGGCAGGAAGAGTATGGATGCTTCGGACTCCGATGATCCCTCTGCATCTAAGGAGATGGAGCACCTGTTGGCTGATATCAAGCAGTGTAGGTCTAAAATCGATCAGTTGAAAGAGAAAGTAGTGAAGCTTGAAGGACAAGAGACGGCAGCATTGCTGTTAGAGAAGGAAATAAGGGCTTATGTCCAGCGCAGTAGTAAAAAGGCAAAAAAATACAAGCAGCAGGGTGAGCAAGAGATAGTCGAAGTGGTGAGGCGTGCTATAGATGGGGCAGTAGCACATGGTGCCTTTGCCTCAGAGTCCGATCGCATCACATTTGAGACCATTGCTAAAGATCTACTGGATCAAGAAATGGATATCAGGATTCTGGCGGCGGCGGAGCTTGGGAAGATGATATGTGTGGCTGCGATCGATGTACTCAAGGTGGCGTTAAGCTTTAATGATCCCAGACTCACTACCCAGATTATTAATTCCCTTATTACTATAGGGGATATTCGTGCCATTCCCATATTCTATGAACAACTCACTAATCCCCACTATCGTGTACGTGTAGAAGCCCTTCTTGGCATCTCCAGGCTCACAGATGAAGAAGAAGTGGTAGCAACTCTTCTGGATGCATTGAAGGATGGACACCCTGAGGTGAGGGTGACCGCCGTTACCCTGCTCGGCTGGAGAAAAGCGTTCGATGCGGTTCCTGCTCTTATCGAGTGTAAGAATGATAAGGATGAATGCATGAAAACCTCGCTCATATCAGCACTGACGCATATCGGAGACAGGGCCGCCTTGCCAGCCCTGGTGGATCTACTGGGTGACAAAAGCCGTGGAATAAAGGAAAAAGCCCTTGATGCAATAAAAGAGCTGTCTGGCGAAGAGGTTACCTTTGACCTTAAGACAAAGGGAAAGAAATTGAAACACGCGATGGAAGAGCTAAAGCTCAAACTTGGAAAGACGGGAATATCACACACGTCTATAAAAAATGTTGGTAGGAGCACATCGAAGGTCTCTAGACGAAAAGACCCCTCTCAGGACATATCTGTGAAACAGGTTAAAAAGGCAGCTAGGGGTGTAGCTACGTCGACTGCCCCCGCACCCAAGCGAAAGAGAGTTCAGAGAGTCGTAGTAAGTAAGGAGAAGCTTACAAGAATGGTTAAACCGCAACTTCTCTCTATGTGCGGGGATCTCAATATTACGTGTGATATTTCAGAAACGAAGCAACAGATTATTGCGAAGATTCTTAAAGGTCAAAGAGTGAAACGCAAATAGCCTACAGGTGCTAGGCAGTAGCGCCCAACTGTAAAGATTCTCTGTAGGTTCGGGAGGAGGTGTTATGAAAAAAAAGTGGCGGGACGAAATTGAGCGTATCGGAGATACTTTTGCTGAGTGCGTAGAGGATGTCATTGATCTTGCATCAGGGAGTGCAACAGGGGTGGTGCTTGGATACCATATTCATAAAATTGACAGAAAGACGAGAAAGGTGGCTTCCCGCATAGGTAAGCGGGTGATGGAAATGAGGAGAAACAATCCTGATCTCCTTTCTTATGACACGAAAATGAGAGCACTCTTTACTGACTTGGATGTACTGCAGGGTGATAGAGATAAGTACGTTAAAGAGAGAGAAGAGATAGCTAAGCGGAGG
>JAZFSJ010000098.1:0-2838 GCA_036446115.1 Thermodesulfobacteriota bacterium
TGCGATGCTATTATAGTATAATGTATATATTTGTCAACAATAAATTGAGGATTCAGGTAATCTGTTCTGGGTCAATTGGATAAGCTTCAGATACAAGATATGGTGGTATTAAAATGAAGGGATTTACTAAACACTACTTGCCATAGTTCACAGTCGTCTTCAGACAAATTTTAGTGTCACATACGTTTGGTAGTATCAACTGTTTGGGAAGCAAAAACCCCCCAGCATTAGACTGAGGGGCGAGGTAAAAAATGAAAAAATTATCATGATAAATATTGTAAGCTCGAAAGGGCAATTTCAAAATACCTACAATACACTACCATGGTGCTTGGTATTTAAACAGAAAACAAATATGGATGCAATCGGACAATTTCTGATTTTTGGGGTAAAAATTTCTGTTTTTTGACTTGAAATATTCTGATACTTTCAGGATTGAATCAATATATGGTAGTCTATTGCAACAGCCTGAGAGTTTAAACTACTTGCCAAAGTTCACATTCGCCTTCAGAGAAATTTTTACGTAGGTTTGATATGGTAGTGTTAACTTTTTGGTGTTTATAATGGTTGAGGTTCATCAGTAATGTTAAGAAATGATCACCCTCTATTTCTTTACATTAATAGTGAGACTGTCGAAAAAAGCTAAAACCCTCCTTTTTAACTTTGTAACTACTTGATTTAACTATCCTTAGAATTCACAAAAATGCAAATTTGGACCTTACGCAGTATGGGTGTCAAACACTGCAATCATGTCCCATCCAACATTAATAGTTTTGCTAGACCCCAAATTTTGAAAAAAGTGTTTAAGCTTTTCTTCATTGTAATCCCACTTTAGTTGAGTATGAGGGGGGTTAATACCATCGTAATCACCCAATAGATAATTTAAATACACAAGGAGCGGTTCAAATAACTTCGGTGGCTTGAATGATCGTGCTGGCTCTGAAACAATCACCTTTTTTGTCTTTTTTAATGCTTCTACCACCAGCTTTTCATGATGAGGCACCAGGTGATGGAGCAAGTCACAGATAAGGATAACATCACTATCGGGGTAGCCCTGAAAGGCAAATACATCTTTCTTGGATACCTTAATGCCTTTCCCTCTGCAATACGCTAAGAACCTCTCGTTTAAGTCCCATCCCTCATACTCACATCCCTTATGGAGAAAGCTGTAGATCATAGCGGTACCACATCCTAGCTCAAAAACCTTTTTATTCTCGCCAATCTCATCTCCAATAATCTGGTATCTTTTTTTAAGATATTTACCGTGGATAATTTCCAGCATTAAGTTGTATAGTGGGGGATATCGGTACATGAGAGTCATTGTTTGCTACCTTTCCTAAAATTGATTGAAGAACTCGCTTTTGATGGGGTAAGCATAGGAAAATTAAACTTGTATGTAAAGACAAAAACCACAACAAGATGTAGGACTATGTCTGGTACTTCATCTGAGAGAAAATTGAGAGATTGGAATCAGGAAGAGAATAACGAAAAATTTAAGACCGATAAGGTATTTTTATGTAAGCCACTCCTTTCTGCCCAAAAACCAATTTTTTAAATGTAAGCCTCGAAAGGGTAGTCGGAATCACTATAGTCATCATCCCAGGGTAGGATTTGAGAGTCAGAATAATCTGTGAGGAGATCTCCTGGTGAGGAGTTGACACAACATGTTGGGGCGGGTTTCTGTAGTCATTTTGTTACGTATATCTTGCAATAGTCTTGAAAACCTCAAAAACCCACACTTCTTGCCACAAGTCAAAGTCGCCTTCAGGTAAATTTTAGTTTAACATACGTTTGGTAGTATCAACTTTTCCTTAGAGGTTGTGATCTTAATTTTCCGTGAAATTTTTCAGCCATGCCCCCTAGTTATCGTGAAAAATTTTGGGTCAAGAGAATCCTTTTTAAGGTTAAAAAAATTTACATATACATATTGATAGGGGTGTTGACAATGAGCGATGTTTGGGCGATTTGGATTGGGAAAATGGCGATCTGGATTTTGTGTCATGTATCGGAAGACAGGGTACAATTTAACCTGAGACCCCATGGGGGGGTTGGGGCACTCCTTCACTGTGCAGTAATTAGTGCACCAGACAGGAGAAAACAAGGGAGAACAAGGTAGAAAACCCTACCCCCCCCTCCCTTGAATTATTCAAGCAATATCAAACACTAGAGAACAATGTGTAATAAGAGGTGGTGCCCTTGAAAAGACTTCGAATCCGCAGGTCGGGCGTTCGAGTCGCCCCGGGCGTGCCAGTGAAAATATGCACTTAGCTTATGCTAGGTGCCTTTTTTTCTCATACCCTTCTGGTTGCGCACATGGTGCGGAAAGTTGAAACTACTGGGAGGCTATGTAACAGGTAGATTGCTTGTGTTGTAAAAAGGAGATGTATAGACTGGTGGGAGGAGTAACCCATACGATTCCCCCTTACAAGAGGAACTGGGCGGGTTGGATGCCGTAGGTCGCAGGATTTAACCCCTTTACGATGTTCCTTCGCAATGAACCTTCTTCCGGGTCTTGATTTGCAAGGTCTACTACCTCTCCCCGCTCAAAGTTACCCTCGCCATTTTCCACCAGTAGTACAATTCGGGGGCGGGTGGTATCGTGTCCGCTTGGACAATCCAATACCAGGCCTATTTCACCTGTACTTAGTTGGAGAAGAGTACCCACGGGATATATGCCTACCATGTTGACAAAAACTTGCAATAAATTCACATCGAAGTCTTTTCCCGCTTTATCCATCATAAATTTCAGGGCTTGATCCGGACTAAAAACGTCGGGAGTATAGCACCGGGGGGAGGTTGCGGCGTCATAGACGTCTGCAATGGCCAGAATCTTTCCGAAAA
>JAZFSJ010000099.1:0-7348 GCA_036446115.1 Thermodesulfobacteriota bacterium
CCAACCATGTGGAAATGGACCACTCCGGATCTTTGCCACGAGTGAAGGATCTGGCAAAAAATGCTACTATCGTTGCTACTGAAAGAGGCAAGAAAGGGTTAACCCGATACTACAAAAAAGAATGGCCCTTTGAAACAGTTAAAACAGGGGACACCCTGGATTTAGGGAAGAGGAAAGCAACCTTTGTTGAGATACCTATGGTTCACTGGCCAGACTCTATGGTTACCTACTCACCAGACGATAAACTCCTCTTCTCCAACGATGCCTTTGGCCAACACCTGGCAACCTCAAAGAGATTTGATGATGAAGTGGGCTGGGAAATCATCTATCCGGAGGCTGCTACTTATTTTGCCAACATTGTCATGCATCTGGCAGGACCGGTTCTTAAAGCACTCGATGCCGCGAAGAGTTTAGAACTCGATATAGTTGCACCTTCTCATGGAGTAATTTGGAGAAAAGACATAGGAAAGATTGTAGAAGCCTACTATTCCTGGGCGAAGTTTGAGGCAAAAGAAAAGGCATTGGTCATTTATGATACCATGTGGGGAAGCACGGAAAAGATGGCTAAGGCCATCCTGGAAGGTTTGATGGAAGAAGGGGTAGAAGCAAAGTTTATGAATATCACTCAAACTGGCAGAACGGAGATTATGAAAGAAGTGCTTGATGCCAAAGCACTAATCGTCGGCTCCCCCACCCTTAATAATGGCATGTATCCCACCGTTGCCGATTTTCTCTGCTATATGAAGGGACTTAGGCCTCAAGGGAAGATCGGTGTTGCATTTGGTTCCTATGGATGGGGAGGTGGGGCAACCAAGGCAATCGTTGAAGAGCTCAAAGCAACTGGCGTAGAGGTAATAGAACCTGAAATAAAATATCCCTACCTTCCTGACAAAGAAGAACTGGAGCAGTGCAAGGAATTAGGTAAGAGGATAGCATCTAAGGTAAAGAATTAGGGGGGAATAACAGGGGACAGGGCTCAGGGTGCAGAGAACCTCTTGATTTTGGATCTATGAACAATAGAAAATCTGAATTCTAAAATATTTAGATCTACAATCAACGCATCCTCAGTCGCAGACAACTTCAACTAACGACTGACAATCAATAACTAACAATTAACAAAAAAGGAGAATTATTATGACACAAGTAGATGAAGCATATCTTTGTGAGATTTGTGGCAATAAAGTAAAGGTTTTAGAATCTGGTGGAGGAGAACTTACTTGCTGTGGAGAAGCGATGAACAAGGTTGAGGAATAAAAGGCCATGATATTAATGCTTATCAAAGAGGAGTTCTTTTTAGTAAAACGTTTTTAAGCAGAGTGCTTATAAGACTATTCGTATTATTCGTGATCTTCGTGGTTGCAAATTCTCTGTGTTCTTTGTGGAGAACTTTATTAAGGAGGAAAAAATGGACCCAAAAGCTTTATATAAATTAAGTTATGGACTTTATCTGATTACCTCTAAGAAAGGGGAGCAGATAAATGGGCAAACAGCCAATGCCCTCATTCAAGTCACTGCAGAGCCGCCTGCTATTGCTATTGGTCTTAACAAGAAAAATCTTACCAATGAATTCATTAAGGAAAGTAAGGTGTTCGCTGTTTCAATCCTCTCTCAAGATACCCCTTTAAATCTTATTGGTCAATTTGGTTTTAAGTCAGGGAGAGACACAAACAAATTTGACCAGGTTAACTACAAATTGGGAAAGACAAAGGCTCCCATTGTACTGGACAATACTTTGGCCTACTTGGAGGTGAAAGTGACCCAGGAAATGGATGTGGGGACTCATACTATTTTTGTGGGAGAGGTAGTTGAGTCAGAGGCGCTAAAAGATGGTGAACCCATGACTTACGCCTACTATCATCAGGTGAAGGGGGGTACCACGCCTAAAACTGCTCCTACCTACCGTAAAGAAGAAAAGAAACCTGCTGTGGCTAAATACGAGTGTACCATTTGCGGATACACCTATGATCAGGAAAAAGGTGATCCAGATGGGGACATAGCTCCGGGCACACCCTTTGAGGATATTCCTGATAGCTGGACATGCCCGGTATGCGGGGCCAGTAAGGACCAGTTTGAGAAAGCATGAGATGATTCAACAAAACATATAAAGGAGGTAGAAAGACATGATTAAAGCAGGAAAAAAGGCACCGGATTTTCAGCTTCAGGCATTCCATAAGGGTGAATTCAAGCAAATAAAGCTTTCTGATTATTCGGGTAAATGGGTAGTGCTCTACTTCTACCCGGGAGACTTCACTTTTGTGTGACCAACAGAGTTGACGGCAGTTGCCGCCAAATATGCTGGATTGCAAAAATTGAAGGTTGAAGTACTTGCCGTTAGCGTGGACAGTGTATTTGCCCACAAAACCTGGCAGGAACAGGAATTAGTTAAGATGGTAGAGGGAGGTATTCCTTATCCCATGCTCTCTGATGCCGGGGGTAAATTGGGAGAAACTTACGGGGTCTATGACGTAGATGCAGGCGTAAATATCAGGGGACAGTTTATCATCGATCCTGACGGGATAATTCAGGCAGTGGAGATTCTTAATTCTCCTGTTGGTCGTAATGTAGACGAGTTAATCAGACAGATTGAGGCATTCCAATGCGTAAGGGAATCGAAAGGGACAGAAGCAACGCCCGCTGGTTGGCAACCGGGCAAGCAGACGCTCAAACCAAGTCCCGATTTAGTTTGTAAAGTGTGTAATGTGTGGGAGTCTAATTAAGGTTTTTTACTTGCTTACACCTAAGGAGTTGAAAAAGATTGGGGAACAATAATTCGTTTACTACCAAGCAAGTTAAGGGAGAAAATAACTAAACAATAAAAAGGAGGATACAACCATGGCAAGATTAGGAGATTATATTCAGACGGCAGATTGGAAGAAGGAAAAACATGTGCCCGTGGTCGAATGTTCAGATACGGTAAAAGCGGGTGAACCGTTTGAAGTCAAGGCTACGGTAGGAAAGGAGATTGCCCATCCCAATACCACCGAACACCACATCCGCTGGGTAAGGTTGTTTTTCCAGCCCGAAGAAGGGAAAACTTTCCAGGTGGGAAGTTTCGAATTTTCTGCCCATGGTGAGTCACCAGAGGGACCAAATACCGGCCCCATTTATACAAACTCTCAAGTGACGGCGACGATTAAGATCACAAAGCCCGGGGTGATTTGTGCCATCAGCTTTTGTAACATTCATGGGTTGTGGGAAAGCTCTAAAGAAATTAAACTAGCTTGAGCTTAAGCAATTGTGATTCTGGAATAATGACCCGCCCTAGCGCGATTTGCTTGAAAATTATAAATTTCACCGCAGAGAACGCCCTAGATAAATAGCTTCGCATTTAACAGGGCAGGCAAAGATCGCTGAGAAAATAGAGAAAGACAGCTAAATTCCATCATAAATATTTTCTTCTCAACAATCTGATCCAAATTTCATCATTATCCCGGAAGACAAAAAAAACAATATTTCATGTGATAGTTCAAAAACCAGATGAGAGAAACTTTGTTAATTGTAGACTATAGACAGAATTTGAGAGTTCTCTATAGTCATGAATTACATGAGGAGGGGTATCGGGTATTACTGGCTGACAACGAAGATGAAGCCACAAATATATTAGAAAGCGAATGCCCTGATTTGATAATCCTGGATGGGGAACTGTTATTGTTGGAAGGAACTAAACCCCTTGAAAATTTTAAGAACGCGTGCAGTAACACCTTGATTATCATTAATGATGTGGACTACAAGTCCTGTGAAAAACTTCTTAGTTCATCCCCTGTTGATGGTTGCATAGTAAAGTCTTCTGACCTGGATGATCTCAAAGAAAAAATTAATGAAATGTTTGATAAGAAATAGGGTTTAGGGGGTAGTTACTGAACCATTCAGGGGAAAAGGAGAACTTCAAAAATAATCTAGCTATTGTGAGGGATAATTATGAGTACGATGAAAGTTATTATTAACCCTGATAAATGTAAATTGAGCGGTGAATGTATGAAGGTGTGTCCTCAGAAGGCAATTTTTGTTAAAGATGGCAAAGCGGCTATTGACTACGAAAAATGTGACGCAGATGGCATGTGTGTTCCGGCATGCCCTCAGGACGCAATCAAACTAGTTGAGTCTGAATAAAAAAAGGGAGGTCATGATGATTAAGAAAAAAATGCAAGAAGCACTCAACAAACAGCTAAACGCAGAATATTATTCTTCTTATCTTTATCTGTCAATGGCTGCTTATTTTGAGTCAATGAACCTGAAAGGATTTGCCAACTGGATGAGGATTCAAACACAGGAGGAAATGGTGCATGTGATGAAATTTTACGACTATCTCATTGAAAGAGGTGGAAAAGTAACGTTATCATCAATTGAAGGTCCTCCTATAAAGTGGTCATCACCACTGGCTGCATTTGAAAATGCCTACCAACATGAGCAAAAAGTTACCGGCTTAATAAATGGCCTGGTTAATCTGGCAATTGCTGAACAGGACCATGCGACCAACAACTTTCTCCAATGGTTCGTGTCGGAACAGGTTGAAGAAGAGGCATCTGCTGATGAAGTCGTGCAAAAACTCAAGCTCATAGGAAAAGACAGCGGTGGTTTGTTTATGCTTGACCGTGAGCTGGCCCAGAGAGTATTCACTCCCCCCGCGACAACACAGTAGGTGAGAATCTAAAAATAACTGGGATTGAACAATAAAAAAATTCTTTCCTTTCCCTCAGTGATTCTTAGTGGTTATTCTGAGAAAGGAGGAAGACTTTATATGAAAAGATGGAGATGTACGTCTTGTGGTTATATTTATAAAGGAGATAACCCGCCGGATCTGTGTCTTGTGTGCAAGATGCATAAATCGATGAAACCAGGCGTGCTTTTTGTTGAAGTTAAAAAATGACAGGATGATTAAGACGCATTCGCGAGGAAACGGTCGAGAGGCTGCTGTCGGCGCCATTGTTGGATTTATTATAATGATGGTACTTGATATTGTATTTGGCTAACCAGGAAATAGTAGAATGGCTGTCGAGAGAAAGGAGATAATAAAGTGTATGTTCAGCAATTCTTTGTAGGGGGTCTTGCGCACCTCTCTTATATGCTGGCGGGAAAACAAAGTTGTGCGGTCATTGATCCCAAGCGGGATGTAGAGGATTATATCAAGGCGGCTAAAGATATGGGTTTAAAGATTACTCACATTATAGAGACCCACCTCCATGCTGACTTTGTTTCCGGTCACCTCGATTTGAGAGAACTAACTGGAGCTAAGATCTATGCTCCTCAAGCTGGAGACTGTAAGTTTGACCATGTCCCTTTGCAGGAAGGAGATACTATAGAGATAGAGGATATGGAGCTTAGGGTATTAGAAACGGGTGGCCATACACCTGAACATGTTTCTTATGTGGTTACTGACCGTTCAAGGGGTGAGGAACCAGTGGCAGTCTTTTGCGGCGATACTCTCTTTGTGGGGGATGTGGGAAGACCCGATCTCTTCCCCGAGCAGGCAGATGGATTGGCCTCCAGACTCTATGATAGTCTTCATCAGAAACTCCTTATGCTTCCGGATTTTTGCGAAGTCTATCCCGCTCATGGGGCTGGTTCTCTTTGTGGGCGGGCAATGGGAGCCAAGCGATCGAGCACCATTGGTTATGAACGAAGGTACAATTCTGCCCTTCAGCATAAAACAAAGGAATCTTTTATAAAATCCCTCTTAACCGGGATGCCTGATGCCCCGGATCACTTCAGCCGCTGCTCCACCATTAATGGAAAAGGACCGGTATTAATTGCGAACTTGCCGGAAGTGAGGCCTTTGAAACCTAAAGCATTCTGGAAGTTAAAAAATGATGACCATGTAGTGCTTGATCTTCGAGACTACACTGCCTTTGGCGGCTCTCATATCCCCGGATCATATAATCTTGATCTTGCGGGAAACTTCTCTACCTTTGCAGGATGGGTTCTGCCGCCCGATAAACCTTTACTCTTAGTTGGGGATACTGTAGGGGATATTTCCCAGGCAACAATCCAGCTCTATCGCGTTGGGTTAGATCAAGTTGTGGGGTATCTGGATGCAGGTATCCGTAGTTGGGCAAATCAGGCACTTCCACTGGAACATATTCCTCAGATCACTGTCCAGGAACTTAAAGGGCAGCTTGAGCATGGAGAAGAACTGGTGCTTCTTGATGTCAGGTCTACAGGGGAATGGGACGGAGGTCATATGGAGGGTTCGATACATATACCTTTTCCAGACTGTCGGGCTCGTTATGGGGAAGTGCAAGATAAAAAACCTATAGTGGTTATTTGTAATACGGCTCTCCGTGCCAGTCTTGCAGCAAGCATTCTTAAGCAACATGGACTTACTAATCTCAGTGTTTTAGCTGGCGGGATGACTGCCTGGAGAGCCGCCGGATATTCTGAAACCTGTCCCACCTGTGAAGCCCCTCATGGACCCAGGTCGTAAAGAAAGAGAGTAAATGGTTAATGAGGACAAGAGTAACTTTATTTTTATTATTTATTTTATTTCTAATGCGATCAGATTTATCTGCTGATGTAAAATTTGAGAAAGCCACCTTTGCAGGAGGCTGTTTTTGGTGTATGGAGCATCCTTTTGAGAAATTAGAAGGTGTCCAAGAGGTGATATCAGGGTATACCGGTGGACATAAAGACAATCCAACCTATGAAGAGGTTTCAGATGGAGGAACTGGTCACCTGGAAGCTGTTCAAATAGTATACGACCCTGCTAAAACAACTTATGCAGAACTTCTGAATGTGTTCTGGAGACAAATAGATCCCACTGATCCAAGTGGGCAATTTGTTGATAGGGGTCAACAGTATAGCACCGCAATTTTTTATCATAATGATGAACAAAGAAAATTAGCAGAGAAATCAAAAGAAGAACTGAATAAAACTGGAAGGTACGATAAGCCAGTTGTAACACAGATCATTAAAGCCTCTCAATTCTATAAGGCAGAAGACTATCATCAGGATTATTATAAAAAGAGTCACACAAGATATAAATCCTATAAAATTAATTCGGGGCGTGATCAGTACTTAGAAAAGATATGGGAAGATAAAATGGAACCCAAAAACACTAAAAATAACTATGAAGATTTTAAAAAACCGACTGAAGCAGCACTGAGAGGAAAATTAGCACCACTGCAATACAAAGTTACGCAAAAAAATGGTACGGAAAAGGCATTCGAAAACGAATACTGGGATAATAAAAAAGAGGGCATTTACGTTGACATAGTATCGGGGGAACCCCTTTTCAGTTCTCGCGACAAATATGTTTCCGGTACCGGCTGGCCAAGCTTTACCAAGCCACTTGAACCGGATAATATTGTAGAAAAAGACGATAGAAGCCTTTTTACGAAAAGAACAGAGGTGA
>JAZFSJ010000100.1:0-8780 GCA_036446115.1 Thermodesulfobacteriota bacterium
AAAAATAGATTAAGCTCCGGAAAGCTGAAGGCTTTCAAATCCTTGCTGCAACGCTTGTTTATTGCTTTGAAACACCTGTGCTTCTCACAGGGGCGCAAAGGGAAACTATCGGCACGTGCGTGCCTCTTTTATTTCACCCTCCGGGTGAAATAAAACTACCCGTTGCACGTGTAGTCGTTTACGACACGATTTTGCTCCTCAACATATTTATGAATATGCCTTCGTCGCTACCGGCAGAATGCCTTGAAGCAACGCTGAAAGGCATGAAGTGTGATATCAAATTTAAATACCGGCTAGCTGAAAGCTACAAATCGCTCCAACTGCTCGTTTCGCCGCGGTTTTCTACGCCTCGCCACGACGTCTACTGCAAAATCTGGGTTTAAAATAAGAAAAAACACCTGTTAATCACTCAGTAATTATTAAGAATTCCAGATGTGTGCTGTAGTGAGCCGTTTTTTCTTTTTCACTCTTCATTCAATCTAATTGCCAGGGCTTCCAGCCGGTGAGATCTATCTGCTGAAAGCATTCCAGAGCGTGAAGATGAGTACCCATAGATTCTAATCTGCTGGGAAGGGGATTTCATGATTATTCCATGGGCACCAATTGACATAGCTTTCTTTTTAAGCGCAGAAAATAGTCCTTCTTCTCCGTGATCTTCAGCTATGAGCATTCCAAGAACTGTATATGGTTCGTCAGGTTTTTCCCAAAAAACTTTTAACGAATTGGTTGGAGGATATAAACGCGTCTCATCAGTTGGCAGGTAGCTCACACTTACACAACTTGATAGGAATAGTGTTAGTATGGCGCCTATCTTTAAGGTGCATTTCATCCCGCATCTCCTCTTATGCTAACTATTAATTCCAGTATAGCTTATTTTTTATAATAAACCAAGTACGATAGATAAGTGACAAAGGAATTTGAGGTGACAGCAGTAACGTTATTCAACTTAATCACCCGCGTCTCCAATGTTACATCGAAAGGGGTTTTTTAGATGATTTTCCCATCTCTTTTACAAAAGAACTTCTCCTTTACAATTACTATATAAGTTGGTAGGTTGTGACTAATAATAGTTTTGTTAAAAAAACATTATTGAGGAAAAAGGAGATAACCGTGGGAGAAGAAAAGCAAGACACTACTCAAAACGAAATGGATGAAGGTCTGGCTGAGATTATAAGAGCCATAAATCGTTATCATCAGGAAGTGACCATCACCGGGATTACAGGAGATTGTCCCTATGGACACAGTCAAGGGGAAAAATTTATAGTAACAGGCATGAATAGTGACGGTCTTTGTGGGTCCTTCTATCAGGCTATCCACCCCCTGTTTTCCGCTCTTGAGTATGGTGGAGGGATTCCCTGGGAAAAGAGTGCGGGTAGTTTTAAGGCGTCCTGTCCAGAGATGGGAAAGGTTCAGGTAGAAGTAAAGCGTTTTGAGAATAAAAACCCCATGCAACGCCTGAAGACCAAAACGGACTTTAAGGATATGACCGGGAAAGGCTTCCCGGGCATTGATAAGTACAGGATTTTCATAGAAGTCCTTGGTATTGAAAAAAACTGCATGTGGTGTCATAAGGTGGGGGAAAGGTATGAGATTGACCCCTTCAACATCGGTGGGATCTGCGGTGCCCTGTACGAGGTGGTATATCCTTTCATAAATACTCTCTTAGCCGGAGGTGGCTTGCCCTGGGAAGGGGATAAAAACATCATCCACGGTGCCTGTCCGGATCCCTATGATCTGTTGACGTACCGTTTAATCAGGGAAGAAAGGTAGGGTAAATAATGGTTGAAATTTTGTGTATAGTACTG
This sequence comes from Thermodesulfobacteriota bacterium, assembly GCA_036446115.1. GTDB lineage: Bacteria > Desulfobacterota > WTBG01 > WTBG01 > WTBG01 > JAZFSJ01. Next base: position 1,806 of record JAZFSJ010000100.1, read on the forward strand.
TAAGAGTTTTTTAAACAATTATTTGGAGGAGTTTAGAATGTGCACTCCATCCAAGGCTAAAGGCTTCACTATCACAGAGTTGATGATTGTAGTGGCCATCATTGGCATTCTTTCTGCAATCACTACACCTCTGCTGCTCTCTCAACTTCCCAACTATAGACTCAAGGGAACTGCCAGAGCCATCTCCTCCACCCTCCAGTATGCTAAAATGAGTGCAGCCTCCACAGGTAAAGAATACAGAGTACAATTCCTTCTCGACGCTTCTCCCCAACGATATCAGCTTCAGCAGGGCAATCTTTTCAGTGGTTCAGATAGCTGGACCGATGTCCGCGTTTTTCAGAAAATACCAAGTCAGGTGCTTATCGACCACGGCACTGATTACAAGGGATCGCATACATCCGGGAAGAGCACTATTGCCTTCAACCCTACAGGTACGGCCTCTTCAGGGGGGATATATCTGGAAAACAGTAAGGGAAACCGCTGCTCAGTCAAAGTTTCTTCATCCACAGGAAGAATAAGGACAGAAAATAAGTGGTGAGGTTATCAAATGGTATCATCGCTGAAAAGTGAAAAGGGTTTTACCTTGGTTGAAATCTTGATTTCCATGGTGATCTTAGGGATAGCTTTTATGGGACTGGCCAATATGCAACTATCTTCCATAAACAGCAATAGCAATTCCAGTCAATTAACCAGGGCCATCATCCTGGCTCAGGATAAGATGGAAGAGATAAAGAGCCTGAATCCTGATCATCCAGATTTAGCTGATACCAACCCGGGAAACAATGGAAACTTAAGGCAATCAATTGAGCCTGAAGATAGTGATCATAAGGAAAGTCATGTGGAAGTCAAAGGAGAAAGCACTCAATCTGTTCCGGATTTGCACTATGGTTCCTATACCCGTATCTGGAATATAGCGGATAACACTCCTCTTCAGGGAAGAAAGACAGTGGTGGTTATTGTAACCTGGGGACCTTATCATAAGAGTGTTGCAGTTTCTTCGGTGATCTAAAACGAGCACCCGGGTTTCTGTAATTATGAAAACAACTCATTACAAGCTGCAGGAAGGATTCACGCTGGTTGAGTTAATGATCGCGGTAGCTATAAGCAGCATATTTTTAGGTGCCATCTATCAGATATTCATAGGCCAGAGAAAATCCTACTCATTGCAGAATGATCTTACAGAAATGCAACAGACAATAAGAGCAAGTGAACATATAATGGTAAGGGAAATTAGAATGGCAGGCTATAAGGTTCCAGAAGTGAATATAAAGGGCGACGTCCCCGGTAGGGACTTTACCGATGGAGAAAAGGAGGCCTTTGAGGAGGCAACTGTTCAATCGGTTGCCTTCACCTCTGATGTCGATGGTGATGGGATAATGGAGACCATAAGATATTCCTTGAAAGAAAATTCGCTGGTGAGGGAAATGTGGAGGTGGGATGTTAAGCAGGGTAAGTGGAAAAAAAGTGGCGGAGCACGAGCATTATCAGAGTTTATTGAACATTTGCAGTTTAGCTATTGGATCTTAGCGGATGACGAAGGATTGAACAATGATCAAGATGATGATGGGGATTTATATGCTGATGAAAAGGGAGAGCTTATTTTCACTGATAACCCAAGTAAAGAAGAGAGGGGACATATCAGGATTGTGCGCTTAACCCTTACTGCCAAGAATTCCAGACCAGACCATGACTATATTCATCCTATCTATCGTGACCATTTCAGGAGGATAAGCCTTACCTCAACCATTCAACCCAGGAATATGGGACTGTGATTTCCATAATAAAAATCTGAGTTACTTGCTAGAGGGGTATTAACATGATTTTTTCTGTTAAAAAAAGTAAGTGCAAAGAAAGAGGGGCGATATTGGTAGTGACGCTGGTGGTGATCATTGCCCTCATCATGATGGGATCGCTTGCAATTATGATAACTGTTACAGAAAGCAACATATCCCGTAATCATAAAATGGCTAAGGAGGTATTCTATATAGCAGATGGGGGATATCCTCTGGCTGTCAAGATTATTGAAGACATTATGAGTAATAAGACAGCATCATACGCGGGATTTGTTATTGAGGAGAACTTAACTAACGAGGTGATGGACTATCATCAAGATGATACAAGCCTGAATGATAAAGATGAAGACTCTCCCAACAATTCTCCGGATATCACCACCGCCTTGTTACAACAGACTTTAAATATAGATATTGACCGCACTAATACCACCCTTATTTATGGAGGGTCTGCTGAGTTTGGTGCGGGGGGTGAGAATATTAGTGTCGGTGGGAAAGCGAGTAAAAAGGTGCTTTTTGAGATTGCCTCCCAGGGGCGGATGAGAAGTGGTGCCCTTTCCAGGGTGGTAACGGTTTATCGGGGTATTCTTTAAACATCCAGTATCTGTACGTCCGACGGGTATTAGGGTTACCATGAAAGATTTCATTTCAGTAATAAGCTCCATAATCTTTATGATGCTTTCGCTTCCCTTACAGGCGCAGACTATGATTGAGTATACCCACTATCCCCTAAGTGCGACGCAAGCGGTACCTCCCAACATTCTGATCCTGATGGATAATTCTAAAGGCATGCACCAAGAAGCCTATGATGGTGATTTTGATTCTAAGATCACCTATGATGGCTACTTTGACCCTTCCGCCAGGTATTCCTATACTAATAACAGTTGCTTTGAAAGGAATGCTGCAGGCAGATGGCAGGGGAGCTTCCTCAATTGGTTAACCATGAGGCGGATTGATATCTTAAGAAAGGTCTTGATTGGTGGAAAAACAGTGGTAAATTCCCGCAATAGCAGTGGCAGTCAGCAGCTTATGGGGGAGGAAGACATTGAGTTGGGTTATGAGTTTGTTAAAAGGTATGAGCTGGGATCAGGTACACTCTATCCCCAGCCGTCGGATTTTGGACTTGCCGCCTCTTCACCTGTCTACTTTGGCCTGGACAAGGGGGGCCTCTACGTGGGAGATGATCCTGATCCTTTTTCTCATTACACCAGAAAGTTTGCAGTAAGAGTGCAAAAAGAGAGCAGTTTTGAGCCGGATGCGTTTATAGAGGGAAATATCGCCGGGTTGGTACAGCAAATAGGAGGAAAAGCCCGCTTTGGTCTGGAAGTGTTTAATGAAGATGGAGAGGGTGGGAAAATTATTAATCCCGTTGGGGATGACTTAAATGACCTCATTTATAATATTGAGAATAGTGGCGTAGTGAGCGGGTCTCCTTTGGCTGAATCCTTCTTTGAAGGTGTAAGATATTTTATGCAGAGTGCACCTTATTACCCCCATATGCCTGAAGACTATGAACTGGGGAGAGACAATGACCCTTATTTCCTTCAGGAGATTTCTCGTTACACACCCTGTACGCAGTCCTTTGTCATTTTAATCAGCGATGGGGAATCAACCCACGATCTCAATATACCTTCGATCCTACCGGGAGGTGTCTCTGGAAATCTGAGGGACTACGATGGAGATGGTAATGACCCCGGCCTCTATGCCGAAGGAGGGTCTGATTATCTGGATGATGTCGCTCTGTGGGCGCACACCAACGATTTGCGCGTGGGTGATCAGGAGCTTGAAGAAAGTAAAAACATCACACTCTTTACCATCTCTGCCTTTGGCTCGGGTTCTCAGCTTTTAAAAGATGCGGCAAAAAATGGGGGATTTATTGACCTGAATGATAATGGTGTGCCGGACCTTACTTCAGAATGGGACAGCAATGATGATGGTGTCCCTGACAACTATTTTGAGGCAAAAGATGGTTTTCTTTTAGAGGATAAATTGATGCAGGTCGTGACAAGGATCTTTCAGCAAGCGGCGTCAGGAAGTGGGTTAACCATCGCATCGAACTCGTATCAGTATGACGCTACGCTTTTACAGGCCTTTTTCAAACCACACCGTTACCAGGGGAGCATTGAAACCCATTGGATGGGCTTCCTCCATACTCTTTGGATTGATTCCTTCGGGAACATCAGGGAAGATACCGATGGTGATATGGCACTCGTCTACGAAGAAGACAAAATTATAAAGTTTATCCTTGCTGAAAATACCCGGGAGACCACGGTTGAAGTATTTAGCGATGCTGACGGGGATGGGAAGGCAGACCGTAATACCCCTGATGCTACACGTTCTCTGGGAAAAATTCACCCTGTCTGGGAGGCGGGTGAGAGGCTCGCACTGAAAAGTGCTACCAATAGAAAGATAAAAACCTTTATTGATAAAGACGGGGATGGGATAGTTGATGCCGGAGAATTTATAAACTTCATTCCGGGAAATAGTTCTATGCTGCGGCCGTACTTAAGGGCAAGTGATGATAGAGAGGCCGCCGACATTATCAAGTATATCAGGGGAGAAGAGATTGCAAGTTACAGAAAAAGGAAAGCTACACTTAGCGGGGGAGAGAGAGTATGGAAATTGGGCGACATTGTCCATTCAACTCCCTCTCTATCAAAACATCCCCTGGAAAACTACCACCTCATTTATGGGGATGCTACCTACGGGGCATTCCATAAAAGGTGGAGTGATAGACCACTTACCGTATTTGCCGGCGCCAATGATGGAATGATTCATGCCTTTAAAGGAGGGATATATCATTCGGGTGATAATCCAGAGACTTTGGATAAGGAGGAACATGGTTGGTACAGTTCGGAACAAGACACTAAAGCTTCGGGGGGCATCGGAGATGAGCGTTGGGCTTATATCCCCCACAACCTTCTTCCCCATTTGAAGTGGTTAACCAGAAAAGACTATACCCATGTAGACTATGTAGACTTAAAACCCAAGGTTACCGATGCGAGGATATTTACTGATGGGGCCGGTAAGCCTATAGATAGTGACCATCCTGAAGGGTGGGGTACCGTACTTATCGGAGGTATGGGACTGGGAGGAGGAGACATATCGATTACCGATGATTTCGGATTAGGGGAGAGTACACGATCCTTTCACTCGGCCTATTTCGCCCTGGACATTACTATTCCCGAAAGCCCCAGGTTGCTGTGGGAATTTACCCACCCCGCATTGGCTTTTACTACCTCTCATCCCGCCGTCGTCCGGGTTGAAGCAAGTAAGGGAGTAGATCACCCTGAAGATGATAAATGGTTTGTGCTCTTCGGCTCAGGTCCCACGGATTATCAGGGTACAAGCAATCAACCTGCAAGCATGTTTGTCGTTGACCTCAAGTCAGGTAAACTTGCTTACGTTTTCGAGGGGGAAGAAGAAAACGGTTTTATGTCAAACCCTATAAGTATCGATGCAAATCTCAATTTCAACACAGAAGTTATCTATGTAGCAGAATCTTATTTTAGCAAAGAGGAATGGCAGGGGAAGGTCTATCGACTTTCAACCAAGATATGCGCGGGAGATGCATGCAAAGACCCAGACAGGTGGAGTTACGCTACTGACCCTCGCAAGTGGACCTTATCTACCCTTTTCAATTCTCCTCGGCCCATTACTGCAGCTCCCAGTGCCTCCCTTGATGAACAACTGAATCTCTGGATTTATTTTGGAACGGGAAGATACTACAACCTGGTTGATCGCCTCGACACTGCTTCAGCAAACTACTTCTTTGGTATGAAAGATCCCTGTTACCAGGGTAGCTGCACGGAGGAGGTACTATTCAATAAATTGTACAATTCAAACGAGGTGATGGTATCTCAAGGAGGGGAGGTAAGTGGGGCAGCAGCAACCAACTGGAATGATTTTGTTGACGAGGTACAGAAAAAAGAGGGGTGGTTCCTTACCCTTTCCTTTGGAGGGGAAAGAATAATCACCAAACCTGGTCTGCTGGGTGGGACGCTCATTTTTACTGCCTATATACCCGATGATGATATATGTGGTACTGGTGGAATAAGTAATAGTTACACGCGCTATTATCAAACGGGTACTGCCTGGAAGAAGTCAATGAAACTCCTTGAAAGACAAGACACATACGGAGACGGCGAGGAATCGCGGTCGGAGGAATCTGAGCGCATGAAAGAAAAGGCAAGTTTACAAAAAGGGCTGTCATCATCGCCTGTTGTCCATGTTGGAAACACCATCACTATACTAAGTGGTAATAGCAACGGTATGATTAAAGCACTTACCATGGAACCTGCCTTTAAGGTGAGAAGTGGCATGGAATCGTGGAGAGAATAATAGGGGGCGATTGCAATAACGAATGCGGACCCAGTCCACTGATGGCTGCCGATTATCAATCCAAAAACACTAAAGAATAACGACCGACAGCCGATAATTACTATCTGGCTTTTCAATTTACTTGACTCATCTGTTAATTAATTTATAATCTGCTCTAATAATTTATTCTCACAGTGCAATCACTCTTCTGTTATATCCTATGATCCATAAAAAATATCTGCTTGCCGAAATTCTGATCCTTTTACTCATTATGGGAATTCCCCTTTCCTGTAAGCAAAAGACTGAAAGCACTTCCCCTTACCCCGCTGTGCTTTCTGTTAAGATCGTGCCTGAAAATCCCAGAACCACCAGTAATTTGAAATTAAAAATGGAAGGGTTAGAGGGAAAGGATCTTACTTTTAAATATTTATGGAAACGTAACGGGGAGAAAATCTTTGGTGAAACCTTTAAAACCCTGAATCATATCAATTTCACCAAGCATGATACCATTTCGGTTGTGGTAACTCCTGTCCAGGGTCAAATAGTTGGAAAACCCGTTGAATCTGCCCCTGTGGTTATTATAAATACCGGCCCTAAGCTTTCTTCCGCTGTGATTCAGCCTTACCTTGCATATGCAAATAGCCAGCTGGAAGTGATGACACGTTCATCTGATAAGGATGAAGACTATATCGTACATTCCTATAGATGGATTAAAAACGACCAGGAAATTGAAAATGAAAATTCAAGTATTTTGTCCAGTGAAAACTTTAGTCGTGGAGATAATATCCGATGCATCGTTACCCCCTCTGATCGGGAGGTAGAAGGAAAAGCGTTTACCACTGTTTCCGTTGTTATCGCCAACAGC
>JAZFSJ010000101.1:0-2305 GCA_036446115.1 Thermodesulfobacteriota bacterium
CTGAATTGTTAAGGAGAGAGCATGGTTTTAAATCAGAAGCTCTTACAGTAACCCTTTCACCTTAAGGTACTCAGCGTTTAAAATCGCCGCACCTGCCGCGCCTCTAATGGTGTTGTGACTTAAGATAAGGAACTTATAATCAAGCACAGGGCATTCCCTTACTCTTCCGACTATGGAGGCCATTCCCTTTCCTAAATCTCGATCGTACTTGGGCTGAGGTCTATTCTCCTCCTCTTTTACAATGATGGGCTGGGAAGGAGAAAAAGGAAGATTCAAGTCTTTTAAAGGATTGAATTCCTTTAGGGTAAGGATTATTTCATCTATGGAAGGTTTCTTTTCCATCTCAATACTCACACATTCCAGGTGACCATCTTTTACATGCACTCGATTGCAGGAGGCGCTTATTTTAATATCTGCGTAGACAAATTTGTCTCCTTTAAGTGTCCCCAGTAATTTCAAGGATTCTGACTCCATTTTACCTTCCTCGCCTCCAATGAAAGGTATGACATTGTCGAGGATATCCAGGGAAGGAACCCCGGGAAATCCCGCCCCACTTAATGCCTGCAGGGTGGTAACCATAAGTTTCTTGATACCAAATTTTTTATGAAGAGGAGCTACTGCAAGCACTAGACCGATGGTTGAGCAATTGGGATTGGTAACGATGTACCCCTTGCCGTTATATTTTTTCTTTTGCTGTTCAATGATGGCGGTGTGCTCGGCATTGACCTCCGGGATAAGTAGTGGTACGTCGTCATCCATACGATGATTACGAGAATTAGTACTTACTGCGTACCCTGCCTTGGCGAAATCTTCCTCAATTTGACCCGCAATGCTGGCATCAAGGGCAGAAAATACCATCTTGCAATCCAGACCGGGCTTACATTCTTTAACCACTATCGAGGCAACCTTGGCAGGAATGGGAGTTTCTAACTTCCACCTTCCGTCCACTGATTCTTCATAGGGTTTCCCGGCGCTCCGCTCGGATGCGGCCAGTTCACTTATTTCAAACCAGGGATGATCTTCTAACAATTGAATGAATCTCTGTCCCACCATACCTGTGGCCCCTAGTATGCCAACTTTTATTTTTTCCATAACCTACTCCTCTAAAAATATTATCTTTATGTTAGGACACAGATTTTCGCAGATAAACACAGAAAACTACTTTATCAAATTGTCAAATATTTTACGTTCCACTTCTGGTTTGATACCGAAATTAAGTAGAAGTCCAACTTCAATATCAGTTGCTTTGAGATAATTCAATAACTGTGCTTCATTTTCTTCTGCTAAACGTCTTGATGCCTTTATCTCTATAATTACCTTATTGTCAACTAGTATATCAGCATAGTACTCACCTATAATTTCACCCTCATACAATACCCTTATTGGGGATTGAGAAGTCGAAGTAATCCCCTCCTTTTTTAGTTCTAACATCATTGCATTCTCATAAATCTTTTCCAAGAAACCATAACCAAGTTTATTATAAACTTTATAGAAAACATTAATAATCCTCTCTGTTAACTCTCTATATTTAAAATCTTGATAATCTGCGTTCATCTGTGTCCAAAAAAGTGGTTCCGTGTTTATGAGATATCTTTTACCCCTTGATAGACAAGATCAAACAGTTCCTGGATGTCGTCAACTTCGGTACAGGAAAAAGCTACCCGGATATCGGTATCTCCCACAGAAATCACTCCTATACCATATTGATTGAGAATATGTTGTCTTAACGTTTCTGCATTTACTTTCTTGAGTTTAAGGCACATAAAGTAACCAGCGTTAAAGGGATAGTAAGTCCAGGCATCCTTATACTTATCATTTGCGAGTACCTCTTTGACTTTTAGGGCCCGTGCCTTTAATACCTCATACTTTTCCTTCTTTTCTTTAGGGAATTCATCTGACTCCAGGGCCTTTAACACCAGTGTCTGTGATAGGTGAGGACAATTTGATATTCCCCCCCTGATAGCACCCATAGTCTTTTTCTCCAGGGCGTTATAGATAACTTCCTTGTTTCCTTCTCCTCCCACACCATAGCTAATAAAACCCACTCGAAATCCCCAGACATACTGCTCCTTGGTAGCGCCATCAAGTTTAATTGCCAGTATTCGCTCATCCAGATTGGCCGTGTGGGCAAATATAGATTCCGTCATTACCTCATCCTCGTAGAATAAGCCAAAATAGGCATCATCACTGACGACGACGAGATTTACACCGTGTGATGAAGTCTCTTTTAAGATCTTTGAAATTTCTCCTGCTTCCCGGGGAGTAATGGAGTAACCCGTGGGATTGTTTGGAAAGTTGAGTAAAA
>JAZFSJ010000102.1:0-3266 GCA_036446115.1 Thermodesulfobacteriota bacterium
ATCGGCACGTGCGTGCCTCTCTTATTTCACCCTCCGGGTGAAATAAAACTACCCGTTGCACGTGTAGTCGTTTACGACACGATTCTGCTCCTCAACATATTTATGAATATGCCTTCGTCGCAAAATCGCTCCAACTGCTCGTTTCGCAGCGGTTTTCTACGCCTCGCCACGACGCCTACTGCAAAATCTGGGATTATACCCTAGCAGTTAAAAAATACCATTTTAACAGGCATAAAGCAAAATAATTTTAAAGAATACAAAGCCACCTGCTTTGTAGGTGGCTTTGTATTCGGCCAAAGATCGTAAAACAAAGGAACACGGAAGGGCCTTTCTATATGAGTTTAGATACTCCTATATCTCCCCCTCATCTTCTGTTAGGGAATCCGCAGGTTCGGTTGCAATGGCCTCAACCATTTCCGGATATGAGGATTTGCCTGGATAAGGTGAAAACTCCTCCACTTCAGACATCATCTGCTCAACCACAGGAGATTGTGCGACCATATCAATGTATTCTTCTGCCTTGTGTAATATACCCTGTGCCACATTCAAGGAGTTGAGCCCCCGGTGTATAGTATCTTCTTCTGAGCGAATAACCTCCTGTGCTAAGTTTTCGTAATCCTGATAACCAATGGAATGCTTATCATAATCTCCAATAGGCACACCATAGTCCACTGTCTCCCTAAGACGAATATTGTAACGAATGACCGTGTCAAAAACATTGTCTCCAAACTCTTCCTTAACTTTCTCCAGAACACGTCTGGAGTATCGAGTTCTGGAATCATACATCGTGATAAGGGCACGGCAAGTGATATCATGGTCAAGCTTATCTTTAAGTAAGATGATAATCTCTATCAGTTTGGCAATGCCACGAAGAGAAAAAAGACTCATATCGATAGGGATAATCACCTCCTCACAGGTACGAAGTGCATTAAAGCAAAGAAGTCCGATGCTTGGGGGACAGTCAATTATAATATAATCATACGGTTGCTTGAGCGCACGGATAGCTTGTAATAGTACTCCTTCCCTACCCTCCACTCCTGTAAGCTGCTGCTCAACCGCACTGAGAATTACGCTTGAGGGTACAAGGTCAAGATTGTCCTTGATGGATACCACAACATCTTCAATCGTATAGGATTCAACATCCCGGGGTGTCATGACATGATACATGCTTTTATCAATATCTGAAGGATCTAGATTAAGCCCCATGGTGGCGTGGGACTGTGGATCACAATCAATGATCAGTACCTTTTGACCAGTCAATGATAAAGAAGCTGCAAGATTAATGGTGGTAGTTGTCTTTCCACATCCGCCCTTTTGGTTGGCAACTGCAATAATTCTCATGAAGTTCCTCCTTTTTCTGAAATTAACTTTTCAAACAATTACTTGAAATTCACAGACACGAATCATCTCTTATATCAAAGACAAGGAACTTATTCAAGAAAAAAATACGATATATAGTGTTTTTTTACTAGGTACTACAATTTATTGTGTGCTATTTAGCACTTTCTTGCTTCCTTTGTTTCACAGTTAGTAGGGTGCTTCTATGATAATTTCTTCTTGACGTGAAGCAGAAAATAAAGTAAAATGAATTTGAATTCATATTCAATAACTGGAAAGGAAGTCCACACAGTAAAGCGCTTTTTTAAAAGGAGGGTTTAGGGCATTAAATGAAGGATGAAAAAAGAAGTATGATCCTTGACGCAGCAACCAAGATCTTTGCAGAAAAAGGATACCAGTATGCAACCATATCGGAAGTGGCCAAAGAGGCGGGGATTTCGACGGGTTTATTGTATTCCTATTTCAAGAACAAACTAGACCTGCTCCTCTCAGTGGTGATTCTCTTCTGGCAAAATATTAATCAGACAAACCAGGAGAAACTTACCAGCATGAGGGACCCTTTTGACAAACTTATGGTAGTACTGCACAACATCGAAGACTCATTAATTAAAAACAAAAAGGCGCTGTACCTGATAAAGGTCTTAAATGAGGCTCTACCTCATATCATCATGATTAAAGAAAAAGAATTACAGGAAAAACGGCAGTCCATTATTTTGGAAAACAGGAAGCTTCTCGACACTATAGATGAAATAATAATTGAGGGGCAGAAGCGGGGAGCGTTTGACAACTCACTCAACCCCGGTGTGTTGCGGCAGATTCTATGCGGGTCCATTGAGATGCTCATCAATGGGCTATTTTTTCAAACACACTGTAACGAAAAAATGGGATATGATTTAGCCGATGCCCATAAAGGGGTAGTAAGACTGATTGAAAAGTTTATAGGTAAGTAATCTAAACTGTTTTTTTACCGGCAGGTGCCGAGAAAAACCCGCCTTGCTTGCCCGGTTAAATGCGAAGCTTATTTAACTAGGGTGCGCGGGGAGCATCACTTTAAATAATTAATCGTCGAGGGACATACCACATTTTTCCCGAGCCAGTAATACAGGAAGGGGTTATGTAACACCTCTTTTATCTTTTCACCTGGTTGAATATGAATTCGCATTCATTGTTTGCTTTGGAAACCCCGTGCTTTGCACGGGGTCGCAAAAGGAAACATTAGCACTTTCGTGCTTCCTTTGTTTAACGCCCTTTGGCCGCAAAAACAAAGCCACCCGTTTCACGGGTGGTAGTTTACTTATTGCCTAAAAAACACGCCATTAAAAATGGTGCATCAGTGAAGAGAAAAGCATATGACCTTGCTGAAGCGAATAACTAAAATAAATCCTAACTCTAAAGGAGATACCTGATGATCACACAAGATGAGACTAAAGAAAAACTCGCCGATTTAGAAAAAGAGTATGTTGGTTTTATGGTGAAACATTTTGCTGAATGGAAAAAGTGGGCAGATGCTTCACAAAGAATGCTAGATGGGGAGAGGGTGAAAGAAGATGAAATCCCCGAGTACTTTGTGTTAGAGTTTAAGCTGCTCAGGACAGTTTTGGAAATGGAGGCAACTGGGAAGTTTGACTGGAATAACCCCCAATTAAGAGAACATTTCGGGCAGCTCGCCCAGTCACTGTTCTATAAGCTATGGGGGAAGACCATCACCCAAATCTCACTTAGGCTTGCAGAATGTGTCGGGGTGAAAACACTGATGGAGATCGGGGCCGGTCGGGGTAATCTCACGGGAATTATGCTGCAGCAACTTAATGAACTCAATCTACCCATAAACCTGATTGTCACTGATGCTAACCCCATCGTGATAGAAAACATGGAAAAGCTCAAAGCCAATTACCCCCAGATAGAGATAGACACACTCCTCTGGGATA
>JAZFSJ010000103.1:0-3362 GCA_036446115.1 Thermodesulfobacteriota bacterium
ACCTTGCCAGATCTTATGCTAAGCTCACTTACACCTCCGACCAAGCCACCCAGCAGTTGATGGACGCCATTCTCTCCCACCCTGAAATGATTGCAGGTGATGAAAGGGTCTGTACCGATATTATGAGAGCACTTGGGAAGAAGGTATTTGCCAAAACGGGGGCTGAAGGGGGATATGCCATGAGCCTCATGGAAAAAGGTTGGGGGATAGCCATAAAAATTGAAGACGGAAACAACCGAGCCATGAACCCCGTTGTTATTGAAAGCTTAAAACAATTAAAAATTGTGACCGAAAAAGAAGAAGATAAACTCAAGACATACCATCATCCCGTCATTAAAAACCATCGAAAGGAAATCGTGGGTAGGATTGAAACTCAATTTACCTTAACCAACTAGTCTACTCCACGAAGCAAACAACTACAAAAAAAACTAGAAATATGAAAGGATGTGGTATACTATATATAATGTAGAAAAAATGTATTACACCTATTTTATAAAAGGAGGGCGATTTCTATGGCTGAAGAAAGGGGTGGTTCAAGGTCTTTATTCATTTTTCTAGCCGGAGGCTTGATCGGGGCAGGATTATCAATACTCTATACCCCCATGACCGGTGAGAAGACCCGTCAGTACTTAAGGATTCAAACCAAAAAGGCAAAAAAGAAGGCGAGACATCTATCTGAAAGTTTTAGAGAAGATGTAGACAACCTGATCGAAGAGATTAAGGAAATCACGGATAAAGTAATTGAAGAAGGGATCGAGTTAACCAAGGAAAAGAAGGCCGAACTCTTAGCAGCTATCGAAGCGGGTAAAAAGGCGATGGAAGAAGAGAAAAAGAAGATAGAAAAACATCAAACTAAGTGAGATAGGAAAAGCAGGCAGAATACAGGAGTAAGTTATAGCTCTTAGGAAGTAATGGAAAAGATCAGGGTCTTAGTTGAAAAATCTCCGGGAAATGAGGATATACCCTTACCCCAATATATGTCTCCCCACGCCGCGGGAATGGACCTTTACGCTGCGGTAAAAGAAGATACTACCATAAAACCTAGTAAAATCAAGCTCATACCAACAGGGATAAGCATTGCCCTACCGGTAGGCTTTGAGGCACAGGTCCGCCCCCGAAGTGGACTTGCCATAAAACATGGGATCGGCATTCTCAACACGCCCGGAACCATAGACGCAGACTACCGGGGAGAAGTGGGTGTTATATTGATCAATCTGGGGGAAAATCCTTTTGTAGTGAAGAGGGGTGATCGTATTGCCCAAATGATCATCAATAAAGTATACCATGCCCACCTCGAACCATCCCCAGACCTACCCCCCACTGAGAGAAATGATGGTGGGTTTGGACACACAGGCAAGTGATGCTCTCCGCGCACAGCGCGGGGCATCCCGGAGTTTAAATTTGATTATTTATGAATTGTGCCGATTCATCCCCGCCTACAAGGCGGGGCTTTCTCGGCACCTGCCGGTAAAAAAAACAAAAGGCAGAGATTACCATCCCTGCCTTTTACCTATCACCTTCACAAACGATTTAAAATTACCAACCTACTCTCTTTTTAAGGTCGTATCACCCTCCAAAATAATATAACTTTTCAACTCTTCAAGTGTTTTCTCACCAATGCCCTTGACACCAGTAATATCTTCCACCTTCTTGAATGGACCATTCTGTTTGCGAAACTCAATAATAGATTGCGCAGTCTTTGTTCCAATGCGTGGTAACATTTCTAACTGCTCTACATTAGCAGAATTTATATTGATCTTGCCTGACAAAACTGGCTTTTCAACAGCACTTTTAGCTGCTTTTTCAGGAGCAGCCTTAGCAGCTTCTTCGGCAGCAAAAGAAGAAAGGATCATGCAAAATGAGAAACAAAAAGTCAGCGCCAAAACTAATGTGAAATTTTTAGATACTTTCATTTTTATCCTCCTCTTTTTTTGTAGTTATTATTTTGTTATACGTTCCAAACACCTTTCATCCCCCCTTTCATATTGGATTTTAAAACAGTCTCCCTCATATCATAGGCATAAATAATGTCAAGCAGTTTTTTCAAAAAATTTTGTATATATAAAGTAATATTTATCTGAAAAAATCTTATCAGATCTCCATGAAATGATTTGACAAGGAAGAGGAAATAGGAGATATACACAGCTTACTCAGCTTACTCTCATATAAAAGTAGATAAGCAAGAAAATGGGAAAGACTAACAAAAAACCTTACTTGAGAAAACGGATTGTCTATTTCTGGGGACGGATAGGGGCTTTTATCGCCCTTCGATTAGCTCAATCGATCTCATTAAAAAGCCTTTATCGCTTTGGGGAGACTATTGGAATCGCAGGCTCTTATCTGATGAGAAAGCGCAAGCATATAGCTTTCAACAACCTAAAATTAGCCTTCGGCGCCCAAAAAACGGAAAAAGAATACCATGAAATCGTAAAAGTTGTATTTCGTGACACAATCAAGAACATGATGGAGGTGGCAAAACTCGTTTGTACTGACCCCGGTTTCTTAAAAGAACTCATAAGTATTGACGGATTAGAACACCTGGATAACGCTTTGAGCCAAGGAAAAGGTGTGGTGGCCATAAGCGCTCATATAGGGAACTTCATCAATATTGGGCCCAGACTGATCCTGGAAGGATATCCCTTTGCTCTCATTCTCCGCAATCCCAAAGATAGCATATTGGCAAAAACCCTATCAGATTTCAGAGATAATCTTGGTATAGAATCGATACCCGATCAACCACGCAAGCGGTGTGTCGCAAAAGCACTGGCCTCCCTGAAAAGAAACAGCATCTTATACCTCCAGATTGATCAGAACGCATCTTCTGATGATCTTTGGGTCGATTTTTTTGGCCGGGATGTTCCCACCTTCAGGGGACCAGTGGTTTTCAGCATGAGAACAGGTGCTCCACTTATCCCTATGTTTATGATAAGGGATGCCTCAAACCATCATCGACTCATTATAAAACCACCTTTTAAGCTTGCTATCACTGGGAATAATGAAAGCGATATCCTCCAAAATACTGCCAAGCTTACCAAACTCATTGAATCTTACATAAGACAGCACCCTACCCAATGGTGGTGGTTTCACCGTCGATGGAAGAAAGTGAGAAGATAAAATTAGTTCACTTCGCTCACAATCTGAATGTGTGCCCCTTTCAATGACGGACTTCGCCAAAACCATTAATCAAACATAGGTTTTGCTATAGCGGTTTTTATCTAAGTCCCCTTTATATAAGCCAAAATCCACCGCCTAATTTTATAAATATATAATAAACTAACTGTTTCAGTGTTTTTTGTTTCACCTACTTAACTCAATGAAAAACGTATTTCCCTTTATTTGACAGTTAGTTTGCAAAACAGATG
>JAZFSJ010000104.1:0-14084 GCA_036446115.1 Thermodesulfobacteriota bacterium
CACTGTTACCTTTCTTCTGAACAGATCAGTGCCAGGCTGGAATCATTCCAAGCGATCTATCTTGACGAGGTAGGCCTCTCTTTGCCTGGCGAGGGAACGGTTTCTTTTAAGACGTTTTCTAATGAAGACATTCGAAAAGAGCTGATTAATTTTACTTCCACTCAGGCAATGCTTTCTCCTTTGGTGGAACGGATGAGAACCTGGCAGGAAGAGGGTAGTAATGTTCTTTTCATTTGTCATTCCTTGAGTGAGGCGCAAAAGCTCATACAACTACTGGAAGAATATAGTGTGCCTTCCAAACTGCTTTCAGGTGAGTGCTTTAATGCACAGTCATTTTTACCGTATGCCGAGACGGTTAAGATTCAAGTTGCCGGTTTCAATAGGGGGTTTCGCTTCCCCCTGCTGCGTTTGATCGCTATTACCGAGGAAGAGATTTTTGGCGAGAAAAGGAGAAGGTCAGCTGTTCCCAAAGTGAAGAGTGGATTTTTTATCTCTGATTTCAGTGATTTGAAGATGGGCGATTCAGTAGTGCACACGGATCACGGTGTGGGTATCTATCGGGGTTTGCAGAGATTGGAAATAGGGGAAGAATGCGGTGATTATCTTCTGATTGAGTATCTGGGAAATGATAAGCTCTATCTTCCCGTTGATCGTATTAAGCTGGTGCAAAAGTATGTCGGGACGGAAGGATCTATTCCTAAAGTTGATCGATTAGGGGGTGCAGCCTGGAAGAAAACAAAAAAGAAAATTAAGACCTCTATTAGAGCGATGGCTAAAGAGTTATTAGACATTTATGCATCAAGAAAGCTTTTAAAGGGGTTTTCTTTCTCTTCCATTGACCACTATTACAGAGAATTTGAAGCAACCTTTCCTTATGAAGAAACTCCAGATCAGTTGGTTGCTATCGAAGACGTAATGAAGAATATGGATGAGGCCAAACCCATGGATCGACTCATTTGTGGGGATGTGGGATATGGAAAAACAGAGGTGGCTTTGCGCTCATCTTTTCGAGCGGCTATGGATGGAAAGCAGGTGGCCATTTTAGTGCCTACTACCGTACTGGCCCAACAGCACTATCAGACATTTTGTGAACGACTTGAGCCTTATCCCATTGAGGTGGAGATGCTCAGTCGTTTCAGAAACCGCACTGAACAAAAAAGAATCCTAAAGCGGCTTGAAGATGGGCAGATCGATATTATTATTGGTACCCATCGCCTTATCCAGAAGGACGTTCACTTTAAAGATTTAGGTTTAGTGGTGGTAGATGAAGAACAGAGGTTTGGGGTAGCTCATAAGGAACGTTTTAAAAAGATGAGAAAATTGGTGGATGTACTGACCTTAACGGCGACACCTATTCCCAGAACGCTCTACCTATCCTTAATAGAGGCAAGAGACATGAGTGTGATTAGCACTCCTCCAGAAGATCGCCTGGCTATTAAAACCTCTATTAATCGTTTTGATGCCGAGGTGGTGAGAGAAGCGATTGTGCGGGAGTTAAGAAGAGGGGGGCAGGTCTTCTTTGTTCATGATCGGGTACGGTCTATTCCGGCTATGGCCAGGTATTTGAGCGAGTTGGTTCCTGAAGCAAAGCTGGCTATTGCCCATGGTCAGATGTCGGAGAAACAACTTGAAAAGGCTATGCTTTCATTTATTAAAAAGGAGGTTAATCTCCTTTTGTCTACTACTATTATTGAATCCGGTTTGGATTTTCCCTCTGCTAATACCATTGTTATTAACCGGGCGGACAAGTTGGGGCTTGCTCAGCTATACCAGTTGAGGGGAAGAGTAGGAAGGTCTAAGTATCGTGCATATTGTTATCTGCTGGTTCCTGGTGAGTCTGTGCTTTCGAAAGAAGCCAAAGAGCGGCTTCAGGCTATCTTTGAATTTAGTGAACTAGGATCTAGTTTTCGGCTGGCTACCAGGGATTTGGAAATCAGAGGGGCAGGAAATATCTTGGGTTCTTCACAATCCGGTCATATTGCTGCTATTGGACTGGATTTATACACTCAACTCATGGAAGAAACTGTCAAGGAATTGAAGGGAGAAGAAGTTCCTCCTGCAATTGATACGGAAATAAATCTCTCTATCCCCGCATTTATACCTGAGGATTATATTGGAGATGTAAATCAGAGATTAGTTATCTATAAGAGGTTGGCATCTTGTATGGATGACCGGGAAGTCGAGGAGGTAAAGGAAGAACTGACCGATCGCTATGGAATCCTTCCTCCTGTGGTGGATGATCTCATGGAGATAATCACCTTTAAGAATTTTCTAAGACAATTTCTTGTGAGTAGTATAGATTACAATGGTAGGGAAATTATATTGACGTTTCATCCCCAAGCTCGGGGTTCTCTGGAAAAGATTCTGTCCCTTATTGAAAGTGACTCGAAAAGGTTTAGGCTTTCGCCGGAGCTGAAGCTCAGGATTGGATTCAAAGCGCGAGACGGTAAGGAAATAATGGGAGAGGTAAAAAAGCTCTTGCAATGATCAGGTAAGCTGTAGTAAAGATTCTCGATAAAGGAAAGACAGGAGTTACTGGAAATGAGAACTAAAAAATTACATGCAAAGCGAAGACCTATCTTGGAAAAGATAGTAGTGCCTTTTACCTTGGTGGCTATTATAGTGTTTTCAGTTTTATCTGGAGGTGAAGCATCTGTCCAGTTAATAGACAAGATTGTGGCTGTAGTGAATGATGATATTATCACACTTTCTGAACTAAGAGAAATTACGGTGCCCTATCTTAAAAAAATGAAAGCACGGTATTCCGTTAATTATGATGAGGCGCAGATTAAAGAAACAGAAAGCAGAATACTCGATCAACTCATTGATGAAAAACTGGTCAAACAGGAGGTAGTCAGGTTAAAAATCGTGATAAGCGAGAAAGAAGTTACTATGGGTGTCGAGGATATGATGAAGAATACTAATCTTTCAGAGGATCAATTCAAAAAAGCCTTGGCTGAGCAGGATATAACCATGGAGGAATATAGAGAACAAATGAAGAATGAGATGGAAAGATTGAGGCTTTTAGATGCTGAAGTAAAATCAAAAGTTCAGGTTAAAGAGAAAGAGATTGAATCGTACTATAAGGAACATATGGATAACTTTAATACACCACCAGAGGTGAGGCTTCAGCAGATTCTTTTGATGATTCCTCCTGGGGCAAGTGAACAAGAGATTAGCCAGATTAGGGGAAGGGCAGAGGAAATAGTGCAAAAGATTAAAAAGGGGGAGGATTTTACTAGCTTGGTAAGGCTTTATTCTCAAGATTCATCTGCAGCTACTGGTGGTGATATTGGTTTTTTTAAACAGGGCGAGTTAATGCCTGCCATAAATGAAGTTGCTTTCAGTCTCTACATAGGTGAGGCAAGCTCTGTCATCCAGACCTCTGCGGGTTTTCATATTATAAAGGTCTTGGAGAAAAGGGAAAGACAAAAGATGACAGAGGAAGAACGGAATAAGGAAATTTGGGATATTCTTTATACCCAGAATTTGGATGATATGTTTAAACAGTGGCTCAAAGAATTGAGAAAGAAATCTTTTATTGAAAGTAATCTTTAAACCCAGAATTTGCAGTAGCCATCTACTGCGGCTTGAAAATCCTTGCTGCAACGCTTGTTTCACTATTTTGCTCCTCAACATATTTATGAATATGCCTTCGTCGCAAAATCGTTCCAACTGCTCGTTTCGCTGCGGTTTTCTACGCCTCGCCACGACGTCTACTGCAAAATCTGGGTTAAATATTTTATAAAGAATCTTTTGCCCCACTATAAGAAAAACCCCGCCATTTATGGTGGGGTTTTTCTTAAGATAACTTTGTTAAAGTTTTAACCGGGCTTATAGGCTTTCTTCTTCAGGCAACTGAGAAAATTTGCTCATACTGTAAGGGCTGATCCTGTATTCAAAGGTGGCAAGGATATTTAGTCGAGAAATTTTCAGCCTGTCAGGCAGAGGATAGTAAGGCGCTGCTCCCCTTACTGCTTTGAGCGCCTCTTTATCCAGGAGAGGGTGTCCGGAAGAGCTAAGCAATTCAATCCTGTCCAAGTGACCATCCCATATAATGGAGAAGCATAAGGCCAGCTTGCCCTGCAACCCTATGCTCTGGGCTTTCTCCGGGTAATTCCACTTGGGTTCAATCTTACTCTTGATTTTGCTGAGGTAAGAAACATACTTCAGTTCCTGGCTATCCAGTGAGACAGTTGCCTCTGCCTCAAGAGAGGGGGAAGTGGCGTTCTCCCTCTCATTCGATGCCATCCGGGGAAGATCACTCTTTGCTGATAGATAGGCGGGGGTATCAGAGATTTTATTTTTTACTCCGCCTTCTTTCTTAGCGGCCTTTCTGCCATGCGTTACGTCTACACCTTCCCGTTTTGCCATTTGTTTCACTTCTGATTTCACGGGCAAGTCGATGAGTTCTACCAGAAGAGGCTGATCATACTTTTCCTTTGGTGAAATATTCCAATTATATGAAAAGGCGAAGGCCGTTACATGAGTAAGAAAAGAGAAGGTGAGAGATGCCACCATTGACCTTGATAGCACAGATCTGCTGATAAGTTTATAGGGTGAAAGAGATATATTGTTCATTGTGGTTTAAGTGCTCTGGTGAATTAATTTTAATAGCCAGTATAATTTATCGGCAATATTTTATATAAATTTAGCTATTTTAATAAAAAATGGATGGTGTACAACGAATAAAGGGAAAATCAAAGATACCGGATAGGATTACAACCTCGTCCTTAACCGGTTTTTAATCCCTCCTATTATATCATCGATGATGATGGTATATAAGGAAGGGATGATGAAAAGGGTCAAAAAAGTGGCACAAGCCAAACCGAAGAAGATGGTGCTTGCCATGGGTGCCCAGGTTTCTGATTTACCTCCCAGGCCGATCATCATGGGAAAGACCCCAAACATGGTGGTAATTGAGGTCAGGATGATAGCTCTCAGCCGCAGACGGCCTGACTGAATGATAGATCTCCAGCGTTTTACCCCTTTTGCCCTGGCATTATTAATGAAGGTAACCATGACGATGGCATCATTGACGGCAATACCTGCAAGGCCTACAATGCCGTAGAGGGTAATGATTGAGAAAACGGGTTTTGATGCAGTAGAAAGGCCGATGAGAAGTATGCCAATGATGGCCCCTAAAAAGGCAAAAGGAATGGCAAAGATAATGATAAGAGGTTGGAAATAAGATTTGAATTGAGTCCCTAAGATGAAATAAATCAGAAATACCCCCAGAGCAAGTAATTGAAGGAGCTGTGTTTGATACCTTTTAAATTCTCTAAAGATACTCTCAGATCCAATTTTGTAATCAGGAAACGACTTTAGTATTTCTTTATTTTCCTGTTCTAAAATTTTGTCCACTCTTTCCAGGGAATTGATTTTTCTGTCCACACTGGCGGTAAGGGTAATAGCCCGCTCCTGCTTATAGCGTCTGATCGAGGTATATCCTGGTTCAACCTTTACGGTCGCAAAGTTTCTGAAGGGGATGAGGTCTCCGCTGCTGGTTGCGATCTTGAGATTTTCTACATCTTTTACACTTTTGACTGCCTGCTGTGCATATTTTACTATCACATCTATCTCATCGTCACCTTCCCTGAATACGGTTGCCACCTTGCCTTCGTAAGCATTGCGGATAGCCATGGAGATCTGGTATACATCAAGGCCGTAGAGTGCTGCCTTTTCTTCGTTGATGTAAATCTTTATGTCTTTCTTCCCGGTATGGAAATCATTGGCAATGTCATATACCCCCTTGATAGTTGAGAGTTTATTTTCAATGCGTGCAGAAATCTTTTCAAGGGTGTTAAAGTATTTTCCCTGTATTCTCAGTTCCACATCACTGGGAGTAGGAGGTCCTCCTCTCAATTTGCTAAAGTCAATACTCTTTATTCCCGGGATGTCTTGTAGTCGTGGTCGTATATCATTGATAATCTCATCCATTGTGCGTTGGCGATGTTCTTTTTCGACCAGGTCTACCATGATTTGTCCCACAGAAGTGTCAAAAGTCCACTCCTGCTTGCCAATCAGCATTCCTGGGCTGGTCACAATGGCGCTTATTTCTTTTTTTGACAGTGACATAATCTGTCGCTCAATCTCAGAGAGGGACTTATTGGTAGCATATATGTTGGTTCCCGCCGGCATCTGCACATTGACGTAAAACTGAGAGACATCTTCGGTTCTAAAAAGATCTTTATCAATGGCTTCCGATATAAGCAGAATAATGGATATAAAAATGAGTACCATTACCCCACCGCTAAACCAGTAGCGCTTGCGTAAAACCATTACCAGGTGGCGGGCATAGACTTTGCGCAGCCGGTTGATAAGCCGGTGGCGTCTTTTGCTTTGAGGTTTGCTGCCGCTCCACTCTGAGATGTGGGCAGGCAGTATCAGGAAGGCTTCCCCCAAGGATGCGGTGATTGAGAGAGATACCACAATAGGAACCACCCTGAGAAATTTTCCCATAATATCCGGCAGCAGCATTAAGGGGAGAAATGCAGCGATGGTGGTAAGGCAGGCAGTGAAGACGGGTGCAGCTACCTCCATGGTTCCGGTAATCGCTGCCTCCTTGGGACCCATGCCGCGTTGCATGTAACGGAATGAGTTTTCTATAATGACGATTGCATCATCCACAATAATACCCACTACCATCATCAGAGCAAATAAGCTGCTGGTATTAAGAGATTGACCAATGCCCTGCATAAAGACAAAGGTGCAGAGCAGGGCAACCGGGAGACCCAGGGCAGCAAAGAGGGCGTTACGCCATCCCAGAAAAAGGTAAAGCAGGGTAATTACCATCAGCATTCCCAGTATGGCATTGATGGAAAGCTTCCCCAGGGCATCTCTAATCTGGATGGAGCTGTCATTGGTGAGAGCAATGTCGCAGCTGGGGGGGAGTTTGCTTTTAAATTCACTTACAATCTCCTTTGCCTCATTGACGATTGCGATGGTATTCCCTTCGCTTTTTTTTGAGAGTTTAAGGGTCACCCCTGGCTTGCCATTAAGGAATGAAAAAGTTCTGGGTTTCTCGAAGGTGTCTTTGATTTTGGCTATGCTGCCTACTTTGACGTGGTGACCGGAAGGGTCTGTCTGGATAATTACCTTTGAGAGATCATCGGGTTTGGCATATTCCCCCATAGTCCTTACGATGTATTCTGAGCGATTTATGTCAATAGTTCCCGCAGGCACGTTAATATTAGTGGCATTAAGTGCATTGGCCACTCGATCCAAAGAAAAACCGTAGCTATACATCCTTTCGGGATTGACCTCCACCCAAATCTCTCTTTCCCGAATCCCCTCTACATCCACTTTAGCGATGTTGTGGATTTCGAAAAACCTATCCTTCATTTCATCGGCTATTCTCTTCAGTTCTCTTTCGGGTAAGTTCCCGCTTAAGGTAACAAACACTACCGAGACCATTTCTCCCGTGGACATCTGTATTACTTGGGGGTCATCAGCCTCATCCGGAAGATCATTTACGTTGTCAACTGCCGATCTTAGATCCTGTAAAATAAACTTGAAATCGTTGTCACTCATATCTTCAAAACTCAGGAAGAGAACAGATCTCCCCTCGGAGGATCTAGAAAAAATGAAATCTATCTTATCCACATCCTCAACGGCATCTTCCATCTTGATAGTAATTAGCTTTTCAATTTCTTCCGAAGATACCCCAGGGTGGGTGGTTATGATAATCGCCATATTGAAGTTAATGTTAGGTAGAAACTCCCGGGGAAGGCGAATTAGAGCAAACACTCCCAGCATAATTATTACTGCCATCAGGATATTAGCAGCGACTGGATTATTAACCGAAATTTTCGCTAGGTTCATAGTAAATAATTATTACGCAGTATAGTGAATGGAAATGCTAAGGAGTGAGAAAAAAGCATATAAGGTGTTGGAATTAGACTCGCTTTGGATGAATTTAAATTAAAGCAGCTCATTTTTTATTGTTACCTTAGTTCCATCCGAAATGGCGCGAGATCCCACAGTGATCAGAAAATCTCCGGGAGAGAGGCCATCTTTTACGATAACCTGTGAATCTATAGTAGTAGCAATGGTTATTTTTGCCTTGTGGGCAACACCGTCCCGTGCCACAAAGACAAAAGAATTCCCCTCTTCATTTATAATAACTTCTTGAGGTATCACCATAACCTGCAAATGATTTCCCGTTTGTATCTTAAGACGGGCAACCATGCCAGGTTTCAACATAGGGTCACGATTGTTTACTATTTCCACTTCAACCGGGAAGGTGAGAGTGCTCTCATTGGCTTTCATCCCCACGGAGAAAACCATGCCTTGATATTTGTCATTGGGGAAGGCATCTAGATAGACCTCAACCTGCTGCCCTTTCTTAATCTTATGGATCTCTTTTTCTGAAACGCCTATCCTGATCCGTATCCTGCTGGTGTCAACAACAGAGGCGACTTTCATCTGGGGTAGTACAGTAGTTCCTATATCTATGAGTCGTTCAGCCAGGCTTCCGCTAATGGGACTTCTAATGGTAGTCTCTCTTAAATCACGTTGAGCTATTTTTAAAGAGGTCTTTGCTCCTTCCAATAATCCCCGGTCTGCTTTTTCTTTTGCTTTTGCTAAATCGAGATCTAACTCTGAGATAACACCATCCTGGTAGAGCGCCTCTTTGCGGGACAGGTCTCTTTTACTGGTGAGGTGGTTTCCTTCTAACTGCATTACCAGGGAACGTGCTTTATCTACTCGAAGCCTTAGTAATTCATCGTTCAGCTTGAAGATGGGATCACCGGTTTTAAGCTCATCCCCGACTTCTGCAAGAATAGATTTGACCTTCCCGGAAACCTCCGGGCTTATCTCTGCTTCCTGACATGCTTTAGCTACTCCATTTGAGTCAATAAATTCCAGGATGTCTCGTGGGACAATCTTTTCTGCCTCAACGACTGCGGCGATGGCTTCGCTCTCGCCTCCGTTTGGCAGGTCCTCACTTTCACTTTTTTTCCCTCTGTTCAGGAGGAGCAGAGAAGAAAATATTAGAAGAATAATTATTAGTATAATAATCTTTTTGTTTTTGACTATCATCTCATGCCTTCTCTGGTAAATTTGAGCTATGCTACCATTTTATATGAAATATTACAATAGCTATAAATGGAAGTACTGAGACTATCACACCGGTTACTCTGGCCAATGCCCTTTTTGTCCTGTTTTTCTTTTTGATATTAAATAGTTACTTTTCCATCTCTCTCTTGTATCCTTCTTGACAACCTATCTCAGACATGATAGAAACTAACGGGTTTTTAGTGTTTCTTGGTTGTTTAGAGATTGCCAAGTGATTCAGTGATTATAGGATGTGCTTTGACTGACAGAATGATACCGGATAATTAGATACGAGATAAAAAAAGTTGATATATATATCCGCTATCTCACATACAGCATCTTGTGTGCTAAGGTGCTCGATTCTCCTTATCGGCAATTATAGGGAAATTTTGAGGGAAAATTGATGACCACTACTGAAGTTTTGAGTAAGGTGTATGAACCGCATGAGGTAGAGAAGAAATGGTATCAGTATTGGATGGATAAGGGCTTTTTTAGAGCTGATGAAAATGGTTCAAATAATACCTTTTGCATTGTAATCCCTCCTCCGAATGTTACCGGTTCACTTCATATGGGACATGCCGTAAACAATACCTTGCAGGATATCCTTATCAGGTATAAACGTATGTGCGGTTTTAATGTCCTGTGGATGCCTGGTACCGATCATGCGGGTATCGCTACCCAGAATGTGGTTGAAAAACAGCTCAGTAGCGAGGGAAAAAGCAGAGAAGATATAGGGAGAAAGGAATTTATAGAGCAGGTGTGGCAATGGAGGAAAAAGTACGGTGGAATTATTATTCAGCAGTTGAAAAGGCTAGGGGCTTCCTGTGACTGGGAGCGGGAAAGATTTACTATGGATGAGGGGTTGTCGCGGGCAGTGCGTGAGGTATTTGTGAGGCTTTATGAAGAGGGTTTAATTTATCAGGGTGATTATATCATCAACTGGTGTCCCCGTTGCCATACTGCTCTGTCAGATTTGGAGGTAGAACATGAAGAGGCACAGGGAAAACTCTACTATGTGAAGTACCCTATAGCAGGTAGCAAGAAGTTCGTAGTGGTTGCCACCACTCGTCCTGAAACCATGTTGGGAGATACTGCAGTGGCGGTAAATCCCGATGATAAGCGCTACCAGAAATTGATAGGTAAAAAGGTTATTCTTCCTATCCTCAATAGGGAGATTCCAATTATTGCTGATGAATATGTGGATATAAAGTTTGGAACGGGTGCCTTGAAAATTACTCCAGCCCATGACCCAAATGACTTTGAGATTGGCAATAAACATGGGCTTGAACACATCAAGGTGATTGATAATAATGGAGTTATGGGTGAACAGGCAGGTCCCTATAAGGGATTGGATCGTTTTCGTTGTCGTGATAAGATCCTTAAAGATCTCAAAAAGAATGATTTCATTAAAAAGATGGAAAATTATAATCACCATATTGGGCACTGCTATCGTTGTAAGACCGTAGTGGAGCCCCTTGTTTCCAAACAATGGTTTGTGAAGGTCAAGCCGCTGGCTGAACGCGCTATGGAGGCGGTTGAGAAAGGAGAAACGGTTATTGTTCCCAAGAACTGGGAGAAGACCTATTTTGAGTGGATGCACAATATACGCGATTGGTGTATTTCCCGTCAGATCTGGTGGGGGCACCAAATTCCCGCATGGACTTGTGAAGGGTGTGGCAAAATCACGGTGGCGCGTGAGGATCCTGATCAGTGTGCATATTGTCAGGGCAAAAATATAAAGCAGGAAGAAGATGTCCTAGACACCTGGTTTAGCTCTGCACTTTGGCCTTTCTCTACCTTGGGTTGGCCAGAGCAAACCAAAGAACTTTCCCTGTTTTATTCTACCTCTGTATTGGTTACTGCTTTTGACATACTCTTTTTCTGGGTGGCCCGTATGATGATGATGGGACTTAAGTTTATGGGGAAGGTTCCTTTTAAAGAGGTCTATATCCACGCCATAGTGCGGGATGTGGAAGGGAAAAAGATGAGCAAGTCAAAGGGAAATGTTGTTGATCCTTTAATGGTTATGGATCAGTATGGTACTGATGCCTTCCGCTTTACTTTAGCCGCGCTCTCTGTTCAAGGAAGGGACATTCGCCTTTCGGAGGAAAGGATAAAGGGATATCGTAATTTTACTAATAAGATCTGGAATGCATCCCGCTTTGCTTTGATGAATTTAGAAGATTATAATCCTGATCAGGTTGATTCTGAAGCGACCTCATCTTCCCTGGTTGATAGGTGGATCTTAAGTCGTTTGCATCGGTTAATCAAAGAGGTAGAGGAAGTTTACCGTGAATATAAGTTTAATGAATTAGCAAACTTAATTTATCAATTTACCTGGCATGAGTTTTGTGATTGGTACCTGGAGTTAATAAAACCAGTCTTGTATCAGAAAGACGATTCCAAATCCAGGTTGAAAACGCAGCACACCATGGCAGAGGTGCTCACTACTACTCTACAACTGCTACACCCCATTATGCCTTTTATAACTGAGGAGATATGGCATAAACTGCCGTCTACAGAAGGGAGCATCATGGTTTCCTCCTATCCTGAGTGGAGTCCGGAGAAAACCGATGAGGAGGCTGAGAAAGAGATGGCTTTAATTATCGATGTAGTTAACAGCATACGTAATGTCCGGTGGGAGATGAATATACCGCCCTCTCAAATGGTTGAAGCAATCCTCTTTTCTAAAAATCCCCAGAGTCTTGAGATCCTTAATCGCTACAAAATGTATGTTGAAAATTTGGGCAAGGTTGATCACGTCACGATATCTGACCGTGTGAGTAGGCCCAAGTCTGCTGCTACGGCTGTCGCCCAGGGTGTAGAGGTATTTATGCCACTTGAAGGGATTATTGATTTTGCAGAAGAGGAGAGACGATTAAAGAAAGAGATTGACAAAATATCAAAGGAGCTGTCTAAGGTAACAAAAAAGCTTTCAAACGAAGACTTTCTTGCAAAAGCGCCTGAAGAAATTATTGAGATAGAGAAGGTCAAGGCAAGAGATTTAAAAGAAAAGCAGGATAAATTGGGGAAAAGTCTAATCCGCATTAAAAAACTCGTCTCGGAGGTAAGATAAGCCTTATGATTGAAGTGGATGAACTCATTGAAATGGCGCTGAAAGAAGATATTGGTGACGGTGATATAACCACATCCTCGGTAATGAAAACATCTCGTGGAGCTAATGCCCATCTGATTGCTAAAGAAAATTTTATCTTGGCGGGTATTGATATTTTTCATCAAGTCTACAAGAAGCTTGATCAAAAGCTGAAGTTGGTTAAACACTTTGCAGACGGAGATGAGGTCAGTAAGGGCAGTGTTATTGGCGAGATTAGTGGAGAGGAAGCTACGATTTTGAAAGGTGAGAGAGTTGCCTTGAATTTCTTGCAGCGTCTGAGTGGTATAGCAACCCTTACCCATAAGTTTGTGACGAGTGTAAAGTCTTATCCGGTTAAAATACTCGATACTCGTAAAACTACACCGGGATGGAGGGCTCTGGAGAAATATGCCGTGAAAATGGGAGGTGGTGAAAATCATCGTTTAGGTTTATTTGATGCCGTCCTGATCAAAGACAATCATATTAACTTTGCTGGGGGTATAGGGGAGGCTGTTCTAAAAGTGCGGTCTAATGTTCCTAATGGCTTCAAGATTGAAGTAGAGACAAGGAATTTAGAGGAAGTAAAAGAAGCATTGGATAATGGAGTCAACACCATTATGCTTGACAATATGAATATAGAGATGATGAGAGAGGCAGTAACTGTGGTTAATAAAAAGGTTCTGGTTGAGGCTTCGGGAAACATAACTCTGGATAATGTTGGAGAAGTAGCCAGCACAGGTGTGGATTTTATTTCAGTGGGTGCCCTCACTCATTCTGCTATGGCAGTTGACGTTCACTTAAAGGTTGTTTAGAACCCTTTTACCGGCAGGTGCCGAGAAAGCCCCGCCTTGCCTGCCCGGTTAAATGCGAAGCATATTTAACTAGGGTAGGCGGGGATGAATCGGCACAATTTAAAAATAATCAAAATTAATTACCGGGATGCCTCGCGCTGCCTGCCCGGTTAACCCTGTTAAATATCTGTATGGGAACGAACTAGTCATAAAAACATGAGAGACATTCATGGACGATATGTGCTGGAAACCAGGTTACTTATTTAAACAGGGTAAAATGTGAAGCTTATTTAACTAGGGTGCGCGAGGAGCATCACATAGTTGTAGTAGGACACTAATTCACAAAGAGACCTGATGTTACTTACAATTGATGTAGGAAACTCAAATATCCTCTTAGGGGTGTTTAAAGAAGACAGGTTGTTGCATGACTGGCGTCTCCTGACAGAACCAGAAAAGACCTTTGATGAGTACGGAATCCTGTTTCAAAACCTCTATAGGTCGGTGAGCCTTGCGGTAGAAGAAACTACGGATATCATTATCTCCTGTGTGGTACCCCCTTTGCTCGGCACGCTTGAGGAACTTTGCGAGAAATATTTTCATTTAACCCCTCTGGTTGTGGGACCGGGTGTGAAGACGGGTATGCCTATCCATTATGATAACCCACGGGAGGTAGGCGCTGATCGGATTGTGAATGCGGTGGCTGCTTATGAAAAGCATAAAAGGAGTCTCATTATTGTTGATTTTGGAACGGCAACTACCTTTGATTGTATTTCTTCTAAGGGGGAGTATCTGGGTGGCGCCATAGCGCCGGGCATCATGATTTCTACAGAGGCCCTTTTTCATAAGGCGTCGAAACTCTCTCGGGTGGAGTTAATTAAACCTAAAACCGTTATAGGCAAAAACACTGTGGCCAGTATGCAGGCCGGAATTGTTTATGGATATGTTGGACTCATTGACGGCATAGTCAAGCGTATGAAAGAGGAAATGAAAGACAAACCTTTGGTAGCTGCTACAGGTGGATTGGCCCGGCTCATTGCCGCGGAATCTGATACCATTGATGAAGTTGATGAATCTCTCACATTGGAGGGGTTGAAAATCATTTACCACAGAAATAAGCAACCAGAGGAAAAGTAAATGTT